>JAEEUA010000218.1 GCA_016286775.1 Bacteroidales bacterium | reverse complement strand
TCCCGCGTCATCCGGGCGACTATCAGCACTTCGCCCTCAGTGCCATCCGCATGGCGCATATCCTCGCCGTCAGCGGACTCTTCGACCACGCCTATTCCCAGCTCTCGAAGGTTTGCGCCGACAGTCTCACCGACCCCTTGCGTGTCGAATATTACAACCAGTGGAGCGAGATCTTCCTCTATCGTTCCGAGATGGAGCAGTTCACGCCCTTCTCCGGCCAGGACACCGACAGCGCCCAGTACTATCGCCAGCTGGTCATGCAGATAGCTCCCAAGGAATCGTTCGACTACGTCTCCTGCCTCGCCAACTACACCTGCGAGAAGGGCGATGTCGATCTGGCCATCGAGATGTACGAGCGCTACCTCCCTTCGCTCCAGCAGGGCACACGCAGTTACAGCATCGTGGCAAGCACCCTTGCCTATTTCTATTCGCGCACGCGCCAGCACGATCAGCAGGAACGCTATCTGCTGCTCAGCGCCATCAGCGACCTGCGTGGAGCCATCCTCGAGAACAACTCCTTCCGCGAACTCTCGTCCATCCTGCTCGAACGCAACGATGCCCGTCGTGCCTACGCCTATCTCGTCCATGCCAGTAGCGATGCCCGTCGTTATGGCAGTCGCCTCCGCAGCATGCAGGCTGCCCAGTTGTCACCGCTCATTCTCAAGACCTACGACCTGGAACGCACGCAGTCGCAGCGTCGCATATCCATCCTGCTCATCATCGTCTCCATCATCGCCCTCCTGCTCGTTGCCACCATCGCCTTTATCCTGGTGCTCCTGCGCAAGCGCCACCTTTATACCCAGGCTGTACGCAACGCCTCCGCTCAGATTCGTGTCATGAACAAGGAACTTGCCCAGCGCAATGCCGAGGTCGAGCGCATCAACCAGGAGATGAAGGAGAGCATCCGCATCAAGGACGAATACATCGGCCGATTCCTCGAACTTTGCAGCACCCTCATCCGTCGTGGCGAGGATCGTGCTCGTCAGCTCTATCGCCTCTCGCGCGAAAGGAACGTCACCGAACTATATGCACAATTAAAGAGCCAGACGCTCATCAACGATGGCTATCGGCTCTTCCACCAGAATTTCGATACGGCATTCCTCAACATCTTCCCCAACTTCATCAGCGAAGTCAATCGCCTGATGGTTCCCGGCAACGAGTTCGAAGTGGGTGACGATGGCATGCGTCTCACCACCGAGCTTCGCGTCCTCGCCCTCCTTCGCCTCGGCATCACCGACAACCAGAAGATTGCCGACATCCTCCGCTCCAGCATTACGACCATCTACACCTATCGTTCGAAAATCAAGTCCCGCGCCATCGACAAGGATTCGTTCGAGGATTCGATTCGAGCCATTGCCACCTACTGAATCGGAAGTCGGCGGTTTGGGGCGGGTACTGGCGCCGACGGGGGAGCGGACCCATGACCTTCGAATCCCTACAGACCGATGAGGAAATCGACGAGGCTCTGGTCGGGGGCGAGGCGGAACTTACGACGGAGGCGCAACCGGGCACTTTCGACACCACGCACCGAGAGATTGGTGAAGGTGGCGATCTGCTTGGTGGAGAGGTTGAGGCGCAGCAGGGCGCAGAACTTCAGGTCGCTCGACGTCAGCGCGGGATAGCGCTCCTGCAGGTTTCGGAAAAAATGTTCGTGGATGAGGTCGAAGTTCTTCTGATAGATGCTCCAGAACTCCAGGTTGCCTTCGGTGTGCTGGATGCGCCTGAGCAGGGCATTCATCTCGCGCACCGAGATGTTGCCCTTCCGCTGCTCCTCCTGCATCGATTCGCGGAGGTTCTCGATGACCTTTTCCTTCGAGAAGACATCCATCGCCAGGGTGGCAAGGTCCTTCGACTGGGTGGAGAGTTCGGTTTCGAGTATCTGTCGCTGCTGCTGGGCGATGCGCTGCTCCTGTTCGAGCATGATGATGCGCTGTTCGCGGCTCTCCTGTTCGTGCAGATGCTTTTGACGGAGGAGGGCACGGCGTATGCTCCAACGTGCGAAGATCCAAGCCACGATGCCGATGACGCCCAGGAAAAGGAGGATGGACCACCAACGGAGATACCAAGGCTGGAGGACGCGGAAATGCAGCTGGAGCACGTCGAGCGTCCGTCCAGTGGGACCCAGCGCTTCGGCCTGGAGCGTGTAGGTGCCGGGCTTCAGGTTGTTGAGCGTCAGCTGCTGGTCGGTGGTGGGAATGTCGCGGTGGGTGCCTTCGGGGAGGAAATAGCGGAACGAAACGCCACGTCCGTTATATTCGGGATAGGAAAAGAGAAGGTTGAGGTTGGGTTCGATGACGGGTTCCCCGCTGATGAGCGCTTGGTGCGGGATGTCGTGCCGACGGCCGTTGCTCTCGTTGAAGTAGGAAGTGGCGATGGCGATGCGTGGCTCGATGAGCGGGTCGTAACGATGGGCAGAGAAATCGTAGCGCACCACGCCTCCCGACATGTTGAAATAGGCATAGTCGCCACACTGATAGACGGTGGCGCACCGGTCGCCTGCGAGCATACCGAGCGATGAGACGGGGATATACTGGCGCAGACAGAGGCTATCGGCCTCCTTGTCGATGAGGGCATAGCCCTTCTGACCAGCCAACCAAACGCCGTAGGTGCCTGCATCGGTGGCATTGTAGATGTCCTGGGTATTGGCGAGGAGACGGTTGAGCGGTTCGTAGGGGACGATGCATTGCGTCACGTCGTCGTAGGTGTAGAGCTGCTGTTCGTCGCTCAGCACGATGCGCCCGAAGACCTTCATGACATGACAGGTGGAGGCACCTCCCTCGTCGCTACTGAGACGTTCAAAGGTACGGAGGTGATCGACGGCACGGAGGTCACGGTCGAGCGTGAGGCTAAAGAGACCTTTCTGCATATTGGCTGCCCAGATACGGCCGACGTGATCGACCTCGAAATGACGGATGGGCGACGAGAACCCCTCGACCTCGTGGCTGAAGGTCCAGCTGCCCTGCTGCTGGCGATAAATGCGCAGTACGTTGTAGGACGACTCGATCAGGACATCCTGGTCCCAGATGCGGCATTGCTTGAGGCAGGTACTGCTGGCATCGGTGTTGGGCACGGGAGTGAGCCTGTAGCCGTGGTCGGCATCGACCAGGAACGTGCTGCGGTTGCTGCCGAGGAACAACTGACGGCCGATGCGGGTGATGTGCCAGTTCTGCCCTTCGGTGTCGGGGATGAGGGATGCCTCACTCCGACCATCCCCTTTCGTGAGGGAAACGGGGTCGGCATCGATAGGGATGTGGTAGAAGCCTTCGTTGGTGGCCATGAGAAGTTCGCCCTGATGGAGCAGCAGCCCGAAGACCGTACCGATGGACTGATGGACGGGCGAAGGCTTGAGGCAGGTGATGGGCATGCCGCAATGGATGAGCGCGATGCCGTTGTCGAGGCATGCCCAGACGTTGTTGTCGGCGTCGCAAAAGAGGTTGAGCACGGAGTTGTTGACCAGTCCGTCAGCCACGTTGTAATGCCAAAGCAGTTTCCCGTTGAGGTCGAGGCCATAGATGCCGTCGCGGATGGTACCGATGACGAGCGTGCTGTCGCGGGTGATGACGGCACGATTGATGGAGGCACGACGCAGCTGCCCGTCGATGGAGGTGCGATAGGGAACGGTGAGCCCCGTAGCGGGGCGATGCAGGAAGAGGGCAGCATTCTCGGTGCAGAGCAGCATGTCGCCCGTGGTACGGAGCTGAAAGCCTGCGACGATGCGACTGTTGCCATAGATCGATGGATGAATGGCCCGCACATAGTCGTGTCCGTTGAAACGGTAGTAGCCACCTTCGATGAGCTGTGCCCAAAGCTGTCCACCTATCAGATGCAGGTAGAGCGGATGCTTGTCGGTGATGTGGATGGGGGTAACGCAGCCCTGCCCGTCGTTGGCGGTCGGGTCGTAACGGAAGACGGAAGTAAAGGTCTGGAAATAGATGTCGTCGCCCTGCTGCAGGATGAACCAGGGCTCCTCGAGTTCAATCGGGAAGTCACCGATGAGGGGAATAAGCGAAGTATAAACGAGTTGGCCGAAGTCATCGCGTTCGAAGTAACCGAAGTCCTCGTAGGTGCCTACATAGATGCGGTTATCCACTGCCTTGACGGAACGGATGATGGTATTGTCGGGCAGGGAGACGGACGACCACCGGTAGCCGTCGAAGACGAGCAGACCCTTGTTGGTGGCGAAATAGACGGTACCATTGGAATCCTGCGAACAGCTCCATACCTGCGAACCCGTGGAGAATCCGTAGTCGGTGGGCGTAAAGTTGGTGATGATGGGGCGAAAGCCTGCTGCCTGAAGGGCCATAACGGCAGACAGAAGGAGCCAAAGTAGGAGGTGACGGAGCTTCATGGCGGGTGACAGTATTTATAAAAATAATGTATTTTCGGGGGCAAAGATAAGGATAATTATTGAAACAAGAAAATTTTTGGCGTATTTTTTTCGATATTCAAGTCAATAATTGACAATAAGTTGCAAAAATGAACGTAGTAAAAGCGTAGTGGGTGCAGAATGTAGCGTAGTAGAATCGTAGTGGAAAATTTGGATGATATTTCGAAAGGCTTTACCTTTGCAGCGAGAATTTGAGATTTCTTGTCACGAATTAGAGAATTTGAGAATTTGAAAATTTTAACTTTGGTGACAAGGAACGATGGTATGAAGAACACGAATTGAACGAATCTTCACACTAAGCGGTCGCAAATGAAGAAGAGTCAGGACACTTACACGAACTGAACACTCAACCTATACATATATATATTAATAATCAACCAAATCCAATTAAGTATGAAAAAGCAAACACTTGCATTATTGCTTGTCCTTGCTATGGTCCCCGTGTCGATGGTGGCACAGAGCCTGGGCAAGGTAAAGGGTCGCGTGCTCGATGAGTTCGGCGAACCATTGCTGGGTGCTGTCGTACGCGTGGCAGGTACCGACATCGTGACCACCACAGACTACGACGGCAACTACGAACTCGACGGTGTGGCCTCGGATGCCACATTGACCTGCTCCTACCTGGGTATGACGACCGAGAACGTGAAGGTCAAGGGCGGAACGATGAACATCAGCATGTCGCCCGACGTGCAGAACCTTGAGGAGACCGTGGTGATCGGTTACGGCGCTGCCAAGTCGAAGGACCTGACAGCCCCCATCGAGACGGTGAAGGCATCGGACATCGCCAGCGTGCCTACCTCTTCGCCCATGGCAGCCCTGCAGGGCAAGGTTGCCGGTGTGAACATCGTGAACAGCGGTGTGCCTGGCGGCGGACCTACGGTGACCATCCGTGGTCTGGGTTCGTTCAGCAAC
>JAEEUA010000217.1 GCA_016286775.1 Bacteroidales bacterium | reverse complement strand
TCGCACCCGTCGCTCCACCCAGAAGGCCGCACAGAATCTCGGCATGAACACCATCGTGCTCGATGTTAATGCAGGTGCCTGGAAACTCGAGACTCAGCGTGGCGTCGTCATGGACGGCGACAAGGCCGAGCACCTGCTCGAGGCTATCCCTGTAATGGGTTGCTATGCCGACATCATCGGCGTGCGTTCGTTTGCCCGCTTCGAGTCGAAGAAGGACGACTACGAAGAGATGATCCTCTCGCAGTTCATCAAGTACTCCGGCAAGCCCGTCTTCTCGATGGAATGTGCTACAGGTCATCCTCTGCAGGCGTTTGCTGACATCATCACTATCGAGGAGCACAAGGAGCAGGCTCGTCCCAAGGTCGTTATGACCTGGGCGCCCCACCCCGGCCGTCTGCCTCAGGCTGTGCCCAACTCGTTCGCACAATTCGCTGTGGCAGCAGGCTACGAGGTAGTAGTGACCCACCCGCATGGCTACGAACTCGACCCACGTTTCACCGAAGGAGCCACCATCGAATACGACCAGATGAAGGCTTTCGAAGGCGCCGACTTCGTCTATGCAAAGAACTGGGCTGCCTATGCCGATCCCTACTACGGACAGAACCTCGAGAAGGTTGCCGTGGCTGGTGGCAAGGTGGGTCCCAAGGGCTTCCCTACCCTCGAACTGCCCGAGCTTGGCCTCTACGAGGAGGACTGGCGCAGCTGGACAGTGGGAGAACGCCAGATGGCAGTAACCCACAATGCTCACTTCATGCACTGCTTGCCCGTGCGTCGCAACATGATTGTCACCGACGATGTCATCGAAGGTCCACGCTCCCTCGTCATCCCCGAGGCTGCCAATCGTGAGATCTCTGCCGAGACCGTCATCAAGCGCATCCTTGAAAGCGAATGCCAATATTGAAGATGTAAATTCAAAAATAATCAGCCCGACTTTCGAAATAAAGAAAGCCGGGCTGATTATTTTGTCTATCTTGTCTTGGGATTTATGGTTGCATCAGACTGACACACTCAATTTTTGGGCAGAAAATTTGGCAATATGCGAATAAATATGTATCTTTGCGCGCTGAAAGAAGCTTCGAATGCCTACTTGCATTCCTAAACCAAGTGACGAATCAGTTCCTCACGATCGCCGCACAGCATATCAATCACCGGAATTTCGACCATGGTGTATGCACCAGGCTGTTGCTTCATCGAAGCTCGAGCCACGTTGACCAGCACCTGCGATGTCAAGGCGGGGTTGTTGATCTTCATGTTGAATTCGAACAACTGGTTGTGGGTCTTGCCCGACACACCCTTGCGTGTGAGGTTCACGCCGTGGCCCACATCGTTGAGGTCATCGACTGATGCGACCTGCTGCACGTGGGTTTCATCATTCACAAAGTATGGATCTGCCTTGATGGCTGCTTCGACGGTCTTGAAGTCGGCACCGTCCTCCAGTTCAACATAGACCATGCGACGATGAATGCCCGTACCGACGGGAATAGTCATCGAAAGCGCATCCTTTACACCCGGAATGGCGCGCACGGCCACCGAATGGCCCATCGAACGACCTGGACCGAAGTTGGTATAGCTGATACCTTTGGGAGCAAGGCTTTCCATCAACGTGCGAACAATGGAATCCGATCCCGGGTCCCATCCTGCCGAGATGATGCTCACGGCATTGTTGGCCTTGGCTACAGCATCGAGCGTGCGACGCAGGTCAACTATCTGCGTATGGATGTCGAACGAATCCACCGTATTGATGCCGAGGGCGAGGCACTGCTTGGCATATTCCTCCACTTTGCGGGTAGGCGTGGCAAGGATGGCCACATCGACATCCTTCAGTTCCTGGATATTCTTCACTACGGGATAGTCTGCCAGTTCGGCAGGTTTGTTCTCGGCACCTACACGACGCACAACGCCTGCACATTCGAAGTCGGGAGCTGCCTCGATTGCTTCGAGTGCATACTTGCCGATGTTGCCATAACCTACGATGGCTGCACGTATCTTCTTCATACTATTAACTAACAATTAACAAATAAGAAATAACAATTGTTTTTATTTCGGGCGCAAAGATAACGATTTTGTCAGAAAATTGCAAATAAATTGACATTATTTTTATAATTTTGCCAAGTCATATACATTTTGTAAAGCATAAATAACGAAACTGACATGAAAAAGATAATGACTGTTAGTAAAAACCTTACTTCGTGGCGTTGGTGGGCCGAGTGGGCAGGAATCTTTATAGGAGATGCTGTCATGTCCGCGGGTTTCGTCTTCTTCATCAACCCATACAACATTATCCCGGGCGGCGTCTATGGAGCCAGCATCGTGCTGCACAACCTCTTCCCTACGATACAGGTAGGTACGTTCGGCTATTGCTTCGACATTCCCCTACTCATCATCAGCGTGCTGGCACTCGGCGCAAAGCTGGGTAGTCGCACCATTGTGGCAGCTCTGGCCACACCAATCATCATGAATACGATGTCATCCCTCGCCTACCCCAACCAGGCTGCCCTCGAAGCGCTCGATCCTGCCTTGCTGTGCGGTGGTATCCTCGACATGTCGAACCACCTGCTGCTCGCAACCCTGATGGGAGCCATCTTGATTGGCATCGGATGTGGCATTGTGGTGATGAGCAAGGCCACAACAGGCGGCTCGGACATCGTGGCGATGATTATACAGAAATACCTGAAGATACCCTTCTCCAACGGCCTTCTGATTGTCGATGGTCTGGTGGTACTCTTTGGCCTGCTGGTCATCGGTTTTGGTGTGGGCAGCAATGAACCCGTCGGAAAGGAGAGTTGCCTGTTGTCATTCTATTCGCTCATTGCCATCTACGTGTCGTCGCGCGTCATCGCCCGTGTGATTGCCGGCAACAAGGATGACAAGCTCCTCTTCATCATCAGCGAAAAGCCCGTGCCCGAACTGCGCTCCTACATCCTCAAGGACCTCGAGCGCTCGGCCACCCGCATTCGCAGCAAGGGCCTCTATTCCGATGGCGACAAGGAAATGCTCTTCCTCGTTATCCACAACAAGGAGGTCCCTGGTGTGAAGGAGATTATTCGCGAAGCCGATCCTCGTGCCTTCGTTGTTGTCACCGATGCCTACGACACCTACGGCGAAGGCTGGAAACAGCTTCCCAAGAGCGGAGAGATTACTCCCGAGTAAACCTCAAGCCGTAACAAGAAATGAAGAAAGTTTTCAAGCTGATTTCTGACTATATGGGAGTGCTGGTGCTGCTATCGGCAATAGCGGCTTTGACATTCCCCGAAACAATCAGTCGGGTAAAGCCTACCGTCATCAATCCCCTGCTTGGAGTGATCATGTTCGGCATGGGACTGACGCTTCGGGCTGAGGATTTCCGCATCGTATTCAGCCGTCCGAAGGATGTCATTGTCGGCTGTCTGGCACAATTCACGGTCATGCCTCTTTTGGCCTGGTTGTTGGCTCGAATTTTCTCGCTCGACGAGGCTCTCACCGTGGGTGTGATGCTCGTGGGCTGCTGTCCGGGTGGCACGGCCTCCAACGTCATTACCTATCTCGCCAAGGGCGACCTTGCCCTATCGGTAGGCATGACGGGAGTCAGCACGGTGCTCGCACCCATTGCCACACCATTGCTGGTGTGGCTGCTGGCCGGCCAGACTGTCGATGTGAATGTTGTGGGGATGCTTCTCAGCATCCTTTGGGTGGTTATCCTGCCTATCGTAGCCGGCCTTGTGGTGAAACGTCTATGGCCGCGCCAGACAGCTAAGGCCACAGCCTTTCTGCCCGCCCTATCCACCTTGGCCATCTGTGCCATCGTTCTCATTGTGATTTCCGCGAATGCCGGAAAACTGATGTCGGGCGGACTAGTGATTGTTCTTGTTGTGATGCTCCATAACGTGTGCGGACTCGGCATAGGCTATGGCATCGGTCGTCTTCTGGGATTATCAACAGCCAAGCGCCGTGCCATCAGTATCGAGGTGGGCATGCAGAACTCTGGCCTTGCCTCCAGCCTTGCCACACTCCATTTTGCTGCCTACCCCATGGCCACTATTCCTGGCGCCGTGTTCAGCGTATGGCACAACATCAGCGGCGCTATCGTTGCCCGTTTGTTTGCCAGGTCATCTTCTCGGCCATGACGATGCTTGTCTCGATTACGCCGTGTATCTTCTCGGCCGTGAGTATACAACTCTCGATCTCGGCATAGCATTCTATCGACCAAGATAATACCCGACCAATTCAACGTGCTGTATTTCCGCGGCCTTGAAAATGTTCTGACAGCCAGCAGCAATCATCCAATCGGCCGCGACTATGCGCCCCAGCATTGCTGCAATCATACCAACAGCCACATCAAGTTCATGCAATGGAAGAGGAAGAACACTTGTGCACAGAAGATGCTCATATCGCATAGATGCCGACACGAATCCGACCTTCCGAATACAATCCCGATGACCCGTCCAATCACACCGACGGCCATCGGGATGCTTGCCTAAAAAGAGATAGCATTCTGTGGGCCGGCAGAATGCTATCCATTATTTATGCGTAAATTGTGAGCCATTTATGGCACTTTAGACTCAAGGATTACGGTTTTTGGAAAAGGCCAGAGAGCTGGAAATCGGGCCTCTGACCACGGGCGTCACGGACATTCCACGTGACGTGGATGGTCTTCGACTCTCCTGGCATCAGAGTGATGTAGTTATCGCTATAAACTACGGGGAGAATCTGTTCGCCATCGGCTCCCTTCAAGTTCAGGCGCAGGAAGACAGCGGGCTTACGCCCCTTGTTGCGAAGTGTGACATCGGCCTGTTGTGTTACACCTGCATCATGAATGACGACACGTTGTTCCACCTCAGGCTGAGGCAAGGTTGCCAGGTCTCGATAGTTGCCCTCTTCGCGTGAAAGGATATAAAGGTTCTCGGAGATGATCTTTCCTTTCTGGATGAGCTGCAACCGCAGGTAATAGACATTTGTGGATTTCAAGTCTTTGTCAGTGGGCCTTAAGTGGCAGGCGATGGGGAGTGTGGTGTCCTCAACGCTGGAGAGGCGCACCTTCTGCTCGCTGACCTTTCGGCCATTAAGGTCGAAGACGGTGGCAAGAGCCACGAGGTTGGAAAGCGTTCCTGCTGAGTGGTTGACGACTTCAATGCTGTCTGTAAGCGCATTGTACTGGATGTGCAGAGGTTCACACGCCTTCTTGCAGCCAAAGTAGGCGGCCGTAGGATCGAAGTAATAGTCATAGGTCTGCCATACCATCGAGGGCCAGCAGGGATGGCTCATCCAAAGGAGCAGTCCTGCTCGACTGCGGCTCGTCGATTCGAACATGCCACGATAGCCGTTGTAGTTGATGAGTTGAGACCAGCGAGTGAACTCCTCGACGTCGC
>JAEEUA010000216.1 GCA_016286775.1 Bacteroidales bacterium | reverse complement strand
AGGTTGGGCGGATGCCGGAGTGATCGTGCCTTGGACCCTCTGGAAGCAGATGGGCGACACACGCATCATCGACGAGAACTGGGAGGCCATGCTGCGCTACATCAACCACGTGGCTGACACTCGCTATGACCACGTAGCCCTCAGTGCCGAGAACGGCAACTACCAATGGGCCGACTGGCTGAGCTACGAGCCATTGGAGAGCTGCGGAGGCGGTGCTTTCGGCCCCAAGGGTCCCCTACCCGATGCCATCAACTACTGGAATTACCTGTGTGCCTCCTATTGGATCATCGATGCCGAGATGATGCGCGACATGGCTGCTGCCACGGGCCGCGATGCTGCAACGTTCGAGAAGATGGTTGCCGATGCGAAGGCATATGTGAAGGGCAAGTTCCTCAAGGCCGACGGCACCTTCAAGACACCTATCTTCAACACCATGCAGACGCCAGCCCTCTTTGCACTGCGCAACGGACTCGTCGAAGGCAAGGCGCGCGAGCAGATGATTGCCCGCCTTCGTCAGAACTTTGCCGATCACGGCGACTGCCTGCAGACGGGATTCCTCGGCACAAGCATCCTGATGCCTACGCTTACTGCCTGCGGACTCAGCGACGTGGCCTACACGCTGCTCCTGCAGCACAAGAACCCCAGTTGGCTCTATTCGGTCGATAACGGCGCCACCACCGTCTGGGAACGCTGGAACAGCTACATGATCGAGAAGGGCATGGGTCCACGCGGCATGAACAGTTTCAACCACTATGCCTACGGCTGCGTCTGCCAATGGCTTTGGGAGAACGCTGCTGGAATCTCAGCCGATGTCAAGAAGCCTGGCTTCCAGCACATCATCATGGCTCCTCAGCCCGATCGCCGCCTCGGCTCCATCAAGGCAAGTTATCGTTCAGCCGCAGGCCTCATCGAAAGCGAATGGCACTATGAGGGCGAAGAGTGGGTTTGGACATTCAGCATCCCCGAAGGCGCCACTGCCGCTGTCACGCTGCCGGGAGAAACGGGATCAAAGGAGTACGAATCAGGCAAATATACAAAACAATTAACAATTAATAATTAACAAATAACAATTGTTGGTTTGTAGTAGTTTTTTAACGCGAATTATCATGAATTTACATAAATTTTTAATGGGTGCCGGTGTAATCCTTCTGATGACAGCCTGCACACAAAAGCCCGTCGAAGAACAGCACGACGGCTACACCCTGATTCACCAGGATGGTCCCACGTTGGGCTATTCCCCTGCTTCGGGCGTACAGATTCTGAAGGAAGGCAACCATGCCTTCAAGGACCTCAACCACAACGGCCAACTCGACAAGTACGAGGACTGGCGCCTCGGTCTCGACGAACGTATTGCCGACCTGGCTGCCCAGCTCTCGCGCGAAGAGATTGCAGGCCTGATGCTCTACAGCAACCATCAGGCTATTCCTTCGGTAGGATCGTTCGGCAACGGCACCTACGACGGAAAGACATATGCCGAAAGCGGTGCCCCTGCATGGGCACTCACCGATGATCAGAAGCGTTTCCTCAGCGAGGATAATCTGCGCCACCTGCTCATCACGGCTGTCGAGAGCCCTGAAGTAGCTGCACGCTGGAACAATGCCGCACAAGCCTTTGTCGAAGGATTGGGCCACGGCATTCCCGTCAACAATTCGAGCGACCCACGCCATGGAGGCAAGAGCGATTCGGAATTCAATGCCGGTGCAGGCAGCGACATCTCGATGTGGCCCAACGAGCTCGGCATGGGAGCCACATTCGACCCCGAACTGATGCGTGAGTTCGGACGAATCGCCTCGATCGAATACCGTGCCCTGGGCTTTGCCACCGCCCTTTCGCCACAAATCGACTGCGGCACCGAGCCCCGATGGTTCCGCTTCAACGGCACCTACGGCGAGGATTTCCGTCTGGTGACTGACATGGCCGAGGCCTATTGCGACGGGTTCCAGACTTCCGAGGGCGAGGCGCGTCTCTATGGAGCCTGGGGACTGCAAAGCGTCAACGCCATGGCGAAGCACTGGCCGGGCGGCGGTCCATGCGAGGCAGGACGTGATGCCCACTACGGACGTGGACAGTATGCCGTCTATCCCAATGGCAATTTCGAAATGCTGAAACGTCCGTTCCTCGAAGGTGCGTTCAAACTGAAGAACACAGGCAAGGCGGCTGCCATCATGCCCTACTACACCATCAGTTACGGACAAAGCAACGAGGTGGTTGCCAACAACTTCAATGCCGACATCATCGGACGACAGTTGAGAGAAGTGGCAGGCTACGATGGCGTGGTGTGCACCGACTGGGGCGTGACTGCCGACATCGCCCATCCAGGCATTCACAGCGGCAAACCCTATGGCGTGGAAAGCCTCAGCGTGGCCGAACGTCACTGCAAGGCCCTGATGGCTGGCGTGGATCAGTTTGGCGGCAACAACGACAAAAAGCCTGTGCTCGAAGCCTTCGAGATGATGGCCCAGCAGATGGGTGAAGAGGCAATGTTGCAGCGCATCCGCAAGAGTGCCGAGCGTCTGCTTTGCAACATCTTCCAGACGGGACTCTTCGAGAATCCCTATCTCGATCCTGCAGAGTCGGCCCGTATTGTGGGTTGCCCCGAATTTACAGCCAAAGGCTATGAGGCACAGGTGAAGAGCATCGTCATGGTGAAGAACCACGATGCTGCCCTGCCACTCAAAGCCGAGGGCGAAGGCAAGAAGGTGAAGGTCTATGTGCCCCAGCGCATCTATCCTGCCCACAACAGTTTCTGGGGTTCGGTAATCCCCACCGACACCATCACTCCCGTCAAGCCTGACATGCTGAACAAGCTCTTCGAACCGGTGGCAACTCCCGACGAGGCGGATGCAGCCATCGTCTTCATCGACTCACCCAACAGCGGCTTCGGCTACAACATGGGGGAGGTCTTGAAGGACAAGCAGACGATGATTGACGTGGTGACCAAGATGCTGCAAATGTATGGCCGACCTATCCCAACCGACCCGAAGGTTCTGGCACGAATGGCACAAAGTGCTGCCGGTGTCAACAACTACTTCATCCCCGCAGGAAGCAAGATCAGCACTCCCGGAAACGGCTACTACCCCATCAGCCTGCAATACCGCGACTATGTGGCCACCACGGCACGTGAAGTCAGCCTGGCTGGCGGCTCACCTTTCGAGAAAGGCACCAACCGCAGTTATCGCGGCAAGGGCGTGCGCACTTTCAATGCCCCCGACCTCACCCTTGTCGAGAACACGCGCAAGGCTATGGGCACGAAGAAAGTGATTGTGGTGCTCAACAGCACCAACCCCACCGTTCCTGCCGAATTTGAGCCATTGGCCGACGCCATCCTCGTGACCTTCGATATCCAGAAGCAGGCCATCCTCGAAGTGATCTGCGGCAACTACGAGCCCAGCGGACTCCTCCCCTTCCAGATGCCTGCCGACATGGAGACTGTCGAAGCCCAGGCCGAGGACACGCCTCGCGACATGCGTTGCTACAAGGATACCGACGGCAACACCTACGACTTCGCCTTCGGCATGAACTGGAATGGCGTTATTGAGGACGAGAGGGTAAAGAGGTACAAATAAACATACATTTTATTTCAACACGAATTATCGCGAATTAACGTAAATTTATCAGAAAGAATATCAGCATAAGATATCCAACAAAATAATTCATGTCAATTCATGATAATTCGTGTTGAATAATAAAACTACGTCAAGCAAACAATTGTTAATTGTTATTTGTTAATTGTTAATTGTTAATTGAAAAAAGATGCGACCCTCGAACAAGGATCGCATCTTTTTAGATTTCGTGGTTCCCCTCCATAAAGTTCAAGTGGGGATGGTGGCATCGACTTCGCGCTGCATGGCCTCGGCGCCAAGTTCCAGTGCTTCACGTCCCTTCTGGGTAATCTGATAGGATTCCTCGTTGCGGGTGAGGAGTCCTGCCCGCTGATAATGATAAGCCATGTTGCGAGTGATGAGCTGCCAACGGATGGTGCTTCCCATGCGCTCTGACTCCCAGTAGGTGAAGTTGATGTGTCGTTGCAAGTGCTCGTAGATTTCAGGTCTTGTACAAACACGATTCTCCTCGTCTAAAAACCTGACCAGAGCATACATACATTTGACCGCACAGAGATAAGATTTAGATACTCGTCTTGGCATAGTTAGTTTTTAGGTTTGGTTTTGGTTTGCGGCAAATATACTAAGAATGTTTCAATTATGCAAATTTTCCGATAAATTTTAAAGTTTTTTTTGATTTTCATACAAAAAAATGTACGTTTCCTCCGTTTTTGACAAAAAAAACATCCAAAAGACTAAACGGGAATGTAAAATAATCAGTATCTTTGCAGCGGAAAAAAATCAACAATTAACAATTAAAAATTTACAAATACATTTGACAATATAATTACATGAAAAAGAGCATTTTATTCGGATTTTTCACACTTGTCGTGCTTGCATGTAGCACCGTTGGCATGCAGGCCAAGACATTTGTAGGCCAGAAGTATAACTGGGTGTGCGAAGACACCGTCTTCAAGAATCCCTACATCGATGAGGATGTGATCCTGACCAGTGCCACCGGTCTGAAGGTGCATTACATGCATGGCGGTTTTGACGACGGCACCCATTTCTCGTTCTATTTCCCTACCACACGCAAGGAATATGCTGGACGATTCTTCCAGTACATCACTCCTTTCCCCGCCAGCGAGAAGACCGGCATCGGCCTGCTGGGCAATGACGAGGATATGGCCACCTTCGCAGTCAGCAGCGGAGCCTATTTCATCGAGACCAACGAGGGCGGCATCCTCGATTTCAGCGACCCTTCGACACGTCGCGAATCGAGCATCTCGGCCTATCGTGCCAATGCTGCCTGCGCCGAATTCAGCCGTCACATCGCGAAGAAACTCTTCGGCACTTCGAAGCGTCCCTACGGCTATTGTTATGGCGGTTCGGGCGGAGCTTACCGCACCACAGGTTCGATGGAAATGACCAATGGAGTGTGGGATGGCGCCGTGCCTTTCGTGCTCGGTTCGCCCAATGCCATTCCGAATGTATTTTCGGTGAGAATGAATGCATTGCGCGTACTGCATGACAAGTTACCGATGATTGTCGATGCCCTTGAAGTGGGCGGCGACGGACACCCCGAGAAAGGACTCAACGCACAGGAGCGTGCCGTCTGGGAAGAGACCTGCAAGATGGGATTCCCCAAATATTCCTGGTATGGTTTCCGCTATATGGACCAGCATGGTTTCGTAGCCACTTATAGCGGTTGCTGCGCCATGGACCCTGCCTATTTCAATCACGACTTTTGGGAGAAACCAGGCTACGAGGGCTACGAGGCCGACTCGTTGCTCAAGGCCAATCATATCCAGC
>JAEEUA010000215.1 GCA_016286775.1 Bacteroidales bacterium | reverse complement strand
CCAAACATCAGGTATCTACACACCATATCGACGAGCCCATGTTCGGGTTCATCGAAAATGAACACACCACCAAAGACCATAAGTGGCCAGACTATTATCCCTGCTCTGAAGCGATGATAATACTTGTGCTGTGAGGCTGTTACTCTACCTCCTAAGGTGGGTTCGGGGTGGACGCGGAGCATATCGTTTTATGGGGTTATAAGTTGTTTGCGCAACTTTTCCAATCGGTAGAGTCGGAATATCGGAATACCGTTATACCGGAATATCGTGATAACGAAAAGGCGAAGAACCGTGATAACGAAAAGCTGAAAAACCGGGAACAAGAAACGCTGAAAGCCGGGATAACGGCAAAAACGGGAGGCCTTTATTTGGTGTCCTCTGTTTCGGCTTTTCCGGCGGCTTCAGCCTTGGCGGCTTCGGTATTCTTGTTGAGGGTGGGGTAGGCAATGCGGGCGTGGTTGATGGTGATGAGCTGCGAGATGAAGACCTCCTTGCACTGCTCAATTTCGTGCAGGGTGATGTCGGCATCGTTTAGGCGACCTTCTACGAGGAGGTCGTTCGTGAGCCGTTCCACCGTCTCGCGTATGCCCTTGCGGGTAAGATCCTTGATGGAGCGGGAGGCGGCTTCAATCTTGTCGGCTATCATGACGATGGCCTGTTCCTTGGTCATGGGGTCGGGACCGGGATAGGAGAAGAATTCCTGGTCGGGCTCCTGGTCGGGATGTTCGTTGCACCACTTGACATAGAAATACCTCACTTGCGAACGCCCGTGGTGGGTACGAATGAAGCCCAGGATGTCTTCGGGCAGCTTCTGCTTTTCGGCAAGTCGGATGCCATTGGTGACGTGCTTCTTGATGGTCTGCACGGCATCTTCAATCGACAGTTCGTTCAGCGGGTTGTTGTGCTGCTGGTTCTCGGTGAACATGTTGGGATTGGCGAGTTTGCCGATATCGTGATACAGGGCGCCGGTGCGCACCAGGGCGATGTTGGCGCCAATCTCCTTGGCGGCTGCAGCCGAGAGGTTGGCCACGTTGAGCGAATGGTTGAAGGTGCCGGGAGCCTCCTCAGAGAGGCGGAGCAGCAGTCCCTTGCCCATGTTACAGAGTTCGACCAGCATCACGCCCGACGTGTAGCCGAAGATGTTCTCGAAACTGTAGATGATGAGGTAGGAGAGCAGCAGGAGGATCGCGTTGAGGACCATCATGGTGGCAATGGATGGAGAGACGCCTGCCAAGGTGGCCTGGTTGGCAAGGGTGTAGATGAGGTAGGTGCCCAAATAGCCAATGCCGGCAAAGACACTGGTGTGCATCAGCTGTTTGCGGTCCTGCAGTCCATCCTTGAGGCTGAACACGATGATCATGCCGACAATGCTTTGGATGATGACGTATTCGAAGCGCGAGGGGGCTATGAAGGAGCAGAGCAGCACCATGACCATGTGGCAGAAGAATGCCGTGCGCGAGCCGAAGAAGGTGCTGATGAGGATGGTGACGATGCCGATGGGTACCAGATAGACTGCGCTGATGTCCATGTGGCTGGCAATGGACGACAGGATGGCCATGATGGTGATGGAGCCGACGATGACGAAGATGTTCGCCTGACGGATATAGATATGCCTGCGATAGAGCCCCAGGAAGACGAGGATACTGCTAAGCAGGAGGGCAACGACCGAGAAGCGTCCCACCCATTCCCAGGCAAGGCCAGACGAAAGGCTGCGGCGGTGCTGCTGCTCCTTTCGGTAGGAATTGAGGATGTCGAAGGTGCGCGGAGTGACAATCTCACCGTTGTCGATGATACGGCTTTCGGCAAGCACGACGCCGCTGGTGTAGCTGACCTGCTGACGCAGACGCTTGTACTCGAGGTTCATGGCGGCGGTGTCGCTGACGAGGTTGCTGCTCAGGAGCCGTTGCAGAGGCAGCGTTTCGTATTCCTTAGCAAAAAGCGAGTCGCCGCGCAGCAGCTCGTAGGCCTGCAGTTCGCTGAGGAGAGTCTGCTTGGGCACGGTGGAGACCACGTCGCCATCGACCAGGATGACATCCGCCGAATGAACCTGAGCCAGACGGCCCTGCTCCTCGCCGGTGATGACGCCCTGGTGATAGATCTGCTCAAGCGTCTGCTGCAGGTGGGTGCTGGCCTCGGCAGAAAGTTTGGATCCTGTCTTCTGGAGCAGGCGCAGCGCATCGTCGCCCACCTTGGCGTCGAAGGTGTAGCGCGGGACAATCTGGTTGCGGATACTATCCTCGATCTGCATGACTGCCGAGTCGCTGCGGAAGATGGGGAAGTCGTAGGGCGCGATGAGACGGGCATAGCGCCAGGGCTTGCCCACTTCATACTCATAGTGGAAGTTCTCCTGACGGGGGAAGGACCACGTGATGAGAAAGATGGCCACGAGCACGAAGAGTGTGCGTACGATGGTTTGGCGCGGGTCGAGTTTTTGCTTGGGCATGGGATGGGAATACTAAAGATCGAGGGTCTTTTCGATGTTACCGGCGGGGCCTGTGGTGCGGGTCTTGGCGGGCTGACGGCTGACGGCCTTGAGCTGGCCGAGGTCCGATAACTTGCGGTTGTAGGCAGGAAGGTGTTCGAGACGCTCGATAAGCTCTTCGTTGGTGAGGTCGGCTTCGTCGAGGATGTAGTACGCCTTGCGGGTGTCGTCGAGCAACATGCGGTTGGCTGTCTCTTCGCCATAGAAGTGGCGGATAGCCTCGATGCCTTCGATGGGATCGCTGGTAGGACGAGGTGTGGGAGCAACAGGCGTAACGGGCGCAACGGGTGTAACGGGTGTCGCGGGTTCGGGCTTGGAGACGGATGTGGCCACTGCAGGTTCCGTTTTGGGGAGAGGAACCGTTTCGACGACAGGTATTGGAGCGGGCTGGTCGAAGAGACTGGGTTCGGACACGGGAGGAACAATGGTCTCGACCTTCGTCTCGACAACGGGTGTCTCGGTCTTGGGTTCTGAGACTGGGAAGGGTTCGGCCGGCAGGGTATTTTGGGCAAGCTCTTCCTTCAGGGCTTCAATCTTTTCCAGAATCTCGCGTTCGCGCTCCTTTTGTTTCTGGCGCTCGATTTCGGCTTCGAGGGCATGCACCGCTTCGAGCTTCTTGTCGCAAGCCATCTCGTATGCTTTGTCGAGCCGGGTTATTTCTTCGTCAATCGAATCATCGATGGTAAGGATGTCGGCCTTGGCCGAAGCTTCGCGGAGGGCAGCAAGAAGGATATCGGCAGCTTCCTGGTAACCGTCAAATTCGCCGACAAGATTCATGCGTTCTGCAATGGCTGCACGCAGTTGCTGCTGCAGCTCCTTGACCTTGTCCTCGAGCTGGGCACCGACGATGATGTCGCCCGTGTTGTGGTTCATGGCGAAACCGCTGGCCAAAAGGATGATGCGGACGTCATCGCCCAGATCCTCGTCGTACATGGCGCCCCAGATGACTTCGATCTCGCTGTTGAGACTTTCGACGAACTTGTTCATCTCGGCGATTTCGGACATGGAGATGGGATTGTCGTGGCTGAAGCAGAGCTCGAAGAGCAGATGCTTGGCATCGGTGATCTTGTTGTCCTGCAGGAGCGGGGAGGTCTTGGCAGCCTCGATGGCCTTGCTGAGCCTGTTTTCGCCACTGGCACTACCGGTGGAGATGAGTGCCACACCGCCGCCACGAAGGGTGGTGGAAACATCGGCAAAGTCGAGGTTGATGTAGCCACGCTTGTTGATGATGTCGGAGATGGACTTGGCCGCCGTGGTCAGCGTATCATCGGCCTTGCTGAATGCATTGCCGAAGTTGAGGTCGGGATAGATGTCGATGAGGCGGTTGTTGTTGACGACGAGCAGTGCGTCGCACCACTTCTCGATGGCCTTGACACCATCGAGGGCCATCAGAATCTTCTTTTTGCCCTCGAACTTGAAGGGGATGGTGACGATGCCGACGGTAAGGATGCCCAGTTCGTGGGAGATCTGAGCCACGATGGGCGCGGCGCCTGTGCCAGTGCCACCACCCATACCGGCAGTGATGAAGACCATCTCGGTGCCATCGGACAGGGCCTGGCGGATGGTTTCGGCGTATTGCTCGGCGAAGTTGCGTGCAATCTCAGGCTTTGCGCCTGCACCTAATCCCTTTTCGCTGATGAGCAGCTTGTTGGGGATGTTGGAGCCATCGAGGGCCTGCTTGTCGGTGTTTATGATGAGGAAGGATACATCGTCGATGCCGGTTTCGAACATGTGATCGACGGCATTGGAGCCGCCACCGCCTACACCGACAACCTTGATGATGGAGTGGTTCTCTTGAGTCGGCTTGAAGTCGAAATCGAGGAGAGGATTGTTGAGATTATTCTGGTTTCCCATATATGTTGATTAATTAAATATTACTGACCAGTGAAAAGATCTTTCCAGAAACGCCCGAAAGCTTCGCCGAGAGAGGATGACGTCTTCTCTTCCTCGTCGGCTGCCTTGGGTTCTTTCGTGTCCTTGGATTGAGGTTCGGTCGCGGTTTGCGATTGGGTTCCGGTTCCGGACTCGGTTTGTGTTTGGGGTTCGATTGCGGGTTCTTCTGTTTCGGATTCGAGGTCTGTCTCGAATACGGTTTCTACTACGGGTTCGTTCTCAACTTCCGTCTCGTTTTCGGGCTCGCGATCGGGGATGTCGAGCGACGGTTCGTTGACATCGACCGGAATGGGCTGCACAGGCGTTTGGACACGGGTTTGTACGGCAGGACGCGGTTCGGGTGCGACCACCTTGGGTGCCTGGCAATCGGCTGTACAGGATGAAAGAAGCGAGAGGAGGTTGGTGAGATGCAGCTTGTGGTCGCTGCCAATCTGAGCCGACTCGCGATAGGCACGTGTCTCGATGTGCGTCATCGAGAGGCGGCGGAGGAGCAGGGCTGTGATGCCATTCTGATAGGCAGCACCGCCCGTGAGGATGCAGCCTGCTTCGAGTTGGTCCTTGAGCCCGGAGGCTTCGATCTGGTGCTCGATGTTGGCTGCAATTTCTTCGTAGCGGCAAAGGGCAATGTTGTTGAGCTTGCTCTGCGGGATGGGGAGTGCCTTTTCGGCAAACATGGCACTGGGCGTGTTGGTAGCCGGCGATTCGGGTGTGACTTCCTGCGACACGTCGCTCCAGTCGCGCTTGATGCGCTCGGCGTCTTCGTAGGAACAACCTGCCGACTGGATGTCGTAGGTCACACTTTCGCCGCCCAACGGAATAACGGCAAGATGCCGGAGGTCGCCTCCCTTATAGATGGCGACCGTGGTGGTAGCAGCACCCATGTCAACGAGGACGCAGCCTTTCTGTCGCTCGGTGTTCTTGAGGATGCTGGCTGTAGCAAGCGGGAGCACGACGATATCGACGATGCGGATGCCAGCACGATC
>JAEEUA010000025.1 GCA_016286775.1 Bacteroidales bacterium | reverse complement strand
GCGGCAGCTCTATCCCGACTCGCTCGTCGTGCTGGGCGGCATCGAGGCATCGCTGCGCCGCTTGAGCCACTACGACTACTGGGAGGACCGGCTGCGGCCGAGCCTGCTGGCTGAATGCGATGCCGACGTGATCACCTATGGCATGGGCGAGCAGGTGACCGTGGAGATTGCCCAGCGCATCGATACCCTGCTGAGCGGCCTTTCGGAGGGCAGCGAGAAGCCTTCGCGAGAGGATCTGGTGCAGCTGATTGCCGACATCCCGCAGGTGGTAACACGCCAGCCTGTCGTCATGGCCCAGGAGGGCGACATCGTGCTGCATTCCTACGAGGCGTGCCTTGCCGACAAGCGCTGCCAGGCCGAGAACTTCCGACACATCGAGGAGGAGAGCAACAAGTGGCATGCCCGGCGCATCTGGCAACAGACGGGCGAAGTGGCCATCCTGGTGAATCCGCCCTATCCGCCCCTGACCACCGAACAGGTGGACCGTGCTTTCGACCTGCCCTACACCCGCATGCCGCATCCGCGCTACAACGGGAAGCGCATTCCCGCCTACGAGATGATTCGCCATTCAATCTGCCTGCACCGGGGCTGCTTCGGAGGCTGCGCATTCTGTACCATCTCGGCACACCAGGGCAAGTTCATTGCCTCGCGCAGCAAGGAGTCGATCCTGCGCGAAGCCCGACAGGTGACGCAGATGCCCGACTTCAAGGGCTACATCTCGGACCTTGGGGGACCATCGGCCAACATGTACGGGATGCGCGGCAAGGACCTGAGCCTGTGCGAACAATGCAAGAAGCCTTCGTGCCTGCATCCTCGCGTCTGTCCGAACCTGCATGCTGACCACGGGCCGCTGCTCGAGATCTATCGGGCTGTGGATGCCCTGCCGGGCGTGAAGAAGTCGTTCATCGGTTCGGGTGTGCGCTACGACCTAGTGCTGCATGAGGGCCGGAACGGGGAGTACCGCGAGACGGGCCTCCGGTATGCCGAGGAGCTGATCCGCAACCACGTGAGCGGACGACTGAAGGTGGCACCCGAGCACACGAACGACGAGGTGCTCGACGTGATGCGCAAGCCTTCGTTCGAGCTGTTCCATCGCTTCAAGCGCCTCTTCGACGAAGTGAACCGCAAGTACGGCCTGCGCCAGCAGCTCATCCCGTACTTCATCTCGTCGCATCCGGGCAGCACCGAGGTGGCAATGGCCGAACTAGCTGCCGAGACGAAGAGCCTCGACTTCAAGCTGGAGCAGGTGCAGGACTTCACGCCGACCCCAATGACGGTTTCGACCGAGATCTGGTATTCGGGCCTGCATCCCTATACGCTGAAGCCCTGCTATTGTGCCCACAGCGCCGAAGAGAAACTGCGACAACGTGCCTATTTCTTCTGGTATCAGCCCGAAAATGTGCCAAAATTGCGCAGTTCTCTCATTAAATTGGGACGCAAGGACCTTGCCGACCGCCTTTTTGGAGGCAATGGCACGCATCTTGCAAATAAAAATCGAGGGGGATTAGGCTCGCCGTCGAAACCGGGAGCCTATCAACCCGGTCCTCGAGGCAATATGAGCCAGAACAAGTCGAAGCCGAATCGGTACGACAGGGGGTCGAGGTCTAATCCTCATAAATAATTAACAATTAATAATTAACAATTAACAATTGAGGCGGGTAGATAGAATTAACAATTAACAAATAACAATTGTTTGCTTGATCCAAATTTGATTATTAACTTACAATAAAATATATAAATATGGAAGGTTACACAATGGCAATGGCAGGTAACTATGGTTACTTCATCATCATGATCGTGATTGCAGTGCTCGGATGGGTGGTGCAGCACAATCTGAAGAAAAAGTTTGAGAAATATTCGCAGGAATACATTCCTTATACGGGCGCACAGGTGGCACAGATGATGCTGAACAGCTTCGGGCTGAAGGATGTGCGCATCACCCACGTGGCAGGTAATTTGACCGACCACTACAATCCCACCGACAAGACGTTGAACCTGAGTGATTCGGTGTATGAGTCGAACTCGATTGCTGCAGCTGCCGTGGCTGCCCACGAGTGCGGACATGCCGTGCAGCATGCAACCGCCTATTCGTGGCTGACGCTGCGCAGCAAGATGGTGCCTGCCGTGAGCTTCTCGAGCAAGCTGGTGTCTTGGGTGCTTCTGGGTGGTATCGTGCTGCTCCAGTCGTTCCCGCAGCTCCTGCTCATCGGCATCATCCTTTTCGGCGTGACTACGCTCTTCAGCTTCGTCACCCTCCCCGTCGAGATTGATGCATCGCGCCGCGCCCTGGCCTGGCTCGACAAGAGCGGCATGACATCGTTCCAGACGCAGAAGGATGCCCGCGAGGCCCTGAAGGCTGCCGCCTACACGTACGTCGTGGCTGCACTCTCGTCGCTGATGACGCTGCTCTACTACGTTTCGATCTACATGGGTCGCCGCGATTAAGTCGCAATTCCACTTATCCTCACATACGCGAATGGACGGATCGGATTGGGCCGAAAAGGGCCTGACACGATTCGTCCATTCGTTTTTTTTGTTCGAATTTTGGGGCAGTGGAATGCCAAAAGTGGATAAAATGAAACGAAAATCACAAAAAGTCGGCTGAAAATTTGGTTTTTATTTTGAAATTTCTCATATTTGTCCCGAAATTGGCGATTTATACCTAAAACCTGCACATTACAATGGCAAAGCGACACGATGACATCAAGGACCTGACCATGCAGAAGCCCTATCTTTCGATTGGAGAGGTAGCGGCCAAGTTCGGCGTGTCGGTCGATTTGCTTCGCAAGTGGGAGAAGGCATTTCCGCAATTCCTGCATCCCCAGCGTACGCAGGGTGACAACCGCCTCTACGACAAGAAGGACGTGCAGCGCGTCGGTATGCTCTATCGCTGGATACGGGTGGAAGGGCTGTCGATCGAGGGTGTGAAACGCAGATTGAAGGAAAAAGACATGACGGGCGATGAGGCTCGGCAAGAAGTGATACAGAAACTGCAGGGATTGCGCCAGCAGCTGCTTGGCATCGTTGCAGAATTGGAATCAACCAGTAATCGTGTTATTTAAAGGAAATGCTTATGGAGAACATTTACACGCAAGAAGAAAGAGACCAGATTGTAGAAGAAGCACGGAAAGAGTTCTTTGAACGCGTGGCAGAGCTGCTGCCTGCCAACGACATGCCCCGCATCAAGGCGGCCTATGAACTGGCTGCCGAAGCCCATAAGGAGCAGATTCGAAAGAGCGGAATCCCCTACATCACGCACCCCATTGCCGTGGCGCGCATTGCCCTTGTGGAGCTGGGCCTGAAGACCAACCCCGTGATGGCAGCCCTGCTGCATGACGTGGTGGAGGATACGGATTATACGGAGGAGGACCTGCGTGTGCGGTTCGGCGAGGATGTGGCCTACCTGGTGGGCGTGCTGACCAAGAATTCGGACGGCAACTACAAGGAGTCGAAGCAGATTGACAACTTCAAGCACATGCTCGACTCGATCAACTACGACATCCGCGCACTGCTCATCAAGCTCGCTGACCGTATGCACAACATGCGTACCCTCGGCTCGATGCGTACGGACAAGCAGATGAAGATCACGTCGGAGACCGACTACTTCTATGCCCCCTTGGCCAACCGCCTGGGACTCTACGAGATCAAGTCGGAACTCGAGAACCTCTCGCTTCGCTGGCGTTCGCCCCAGGAATACGAGCGCATCGAGAAGAAGATCGACCGTTATATGTTCATGCATGCCAAGGACATCGAAGGCTTCGTGACCCCCATCCGCGAGCTGCTGACCGAGAACGGTATCGTGGCGAATGTGTATGCCCGTCCGCGTTCGGTCTATGCCCTTTGGCGCAAGATGAAGAACACGGGCCAGACCTTCAAGGAGCTGGAGCATGTGCACCAGGTGAACATCATCATCAAATTTGATGAGGAAAGCGGGGTGTCGGAAAAGAACCAGTGCCTGCGCGTCTATTCCATGCTCACCGACCTTTACAAGGAGCGCCCCTATACGCTCATCAACTACATCGACCAGCCCAAGGAGAACGGCTATCAGGCCATCCACGTGCAGGTGATGTCGCAGGTGGGACAGAGCACCGAGGTGCATATCTGCACCGAGACGATGCAGCGCAATTCGCAACTGGGTTGCGTGGTGGACCGCACCGAGGGCGTCGAGAACTGGATCCGGAAGTTCCGCGGCGTGCTGCGCGACGTGGCCGAGAATGGCGGCGAGGGCGGATTCATGGAGTCGGTCGTCTCGTCGTTCTACAACGACGACATCATCGTCTTCACGCCGAAGGGCAACTCGGTGGTGCTGCCCAAGGGATCGACGGTGCTTGACTTTGCCTACGAGATCCACACCAACGTGGGCAACCATGCCAAGTATGCCCATGTGAACGGCCGGCTGTGCTCGATCTTCACCAAGCTGAAGCGCGGCGACCGCGTGGAGGTGGGTGACGTAGAGGACCAGTTGCCAGAATACCACTGGCTCGGACATGTCAGCACCTACAAGGCACGGCGTGCCATCAACCTGGCGCTCACCAAGAAGGGAATCAACGTGGACGAGTTCCCCTATGAGCTCTGCCCCGTATGCAACCCCCTGCCGGGCGATGAAATCATGGGATTCATGCACAAGGGTGACAAAAAGAAGCTGGTACACAAGCGCAACTGCCCCGAAGCCATTGCCCTCTCGGCCGCCGACGGCGATTCGATTGTGGATGTGCAGCTGCCCATCCTGCCCGGTCGCACCTATTCGACCCGCATCGAGATCAATGCCGTGGACCGTTCGGGCATGATCAAGGACCTCATCGAGATCATCTCGAACCAGATGCACCTTTCGATCGACAACATCCATGCTGTCACCGAGGACTACATCGGGAACATCCAGATCAAGATGCGCGTACCCTCGGCCTTCGAGCTTTCGGAGGTCATTCGCGCCATCGAGAATGTGGAGGGGGTCGAAGAGGTGAGAACTTTGTGACAATTAACAATTAACAGTTAACAATCAATAATTGAGGCTGGAACGAACAATTACCTATTTATGGGTATTGCCTATAATAGATAAAAGTATTATCTTTGCACCATTATTTTTACTAACAATCTTAATAACGTTTTAATTATGAGGAAATTGTTTACTCTTTTGCTTATGACATCCTGTGTCATGGGTTTGAAGGCACAGGGCACATTTGCCCTTGCTGAAGGTGATGCTCCAAAGTCGGGCGACCAGGTTACTTCGGTGCCAAACATCACGATGACCTACAGCGAGGCTGGCGGTCCTGACTGGAATGCTGCCGTGGTTGATACGCATATCGACGAGGGAGCTGTCTTTGGTGCCTACACATCCGGTAATGGCGTCAATGGCAACAAGGAGGGAGGTACTTTCGTTACTTTCCAACCCGCTCAAACCGGTGTTCTTTCTGTGGCTGTCGTTGTCAATGCTGACAAGAAGTTCTTCATTGAGGAGGACGGTGTAGCCTTGGATGGCTTCAATGAAAAGGTTTATTCAGACAAATTCTACGGCGTTGAAAGCTTTGCTGTTACCGCAGGCAAGTCCTACAAGGTCTATGTTGCCGGCAGCAAGATGGGATTCTATGGCTTCACCTATTCGTTCGAGGGAGAAGAGCCTGCAGGCTATGGCTTCGAAGGCGAGGGCACCGAAGAGAACCCCTACCTGCTGAAGAGTGCCGCCGACTTCGCTACCCTTGCAGCCAAGATCAATGCTGACAACACGGGTGCAGGCGAGTACTTCCAGCTGGCCAATGACATCGAATTCGCCGGTGGACAGCTCCCCATGATTGCCCTGGATGGCATCACGAATGTCAACAAGGTAGAGTATGCCTTTGAAGGCGTGATTGACGGCCAGAACTACGTCATTTCGGGTGTGAAGCACGACCAGCCCAACAAGGCCGATGCCTACAGCTCGTATGTCGGCATCGTTTCTGCCCTTGGCAAGAATGGCGAAATCAAGAACCTCCAATTGGAAGGCGAGATTGCAGGCAACCTGTATGTGGGTACTTTCGCAGGTCTCTCGGCCGGTACCATCAGTAACTGTATAAACAGGGCTGATGTGACCAACACCGGAGCCTATGGCGCCGGCATCGTGGGCAGCCTGATTGGCGGCACGGGTGTTGTCAAAGCCAGTCTGAACATAGGCGATATCACTTCGGAGGGCGGCAGCTATGCCTGCGGCATCGTGGGCGGCATGCAGCGTCATTCGAGCATCGAGGCCTACAACTATTCCATCGATTTCTGCGACAACTACGGTGACATCACCAGCTCGGGTGTCGGTGCTGCCGGCATCGTCGGCACAGGCGGCGGCCAGATTCAGAATTGCTACAACTATGGAAAGGTGACTGCCGGTGGCCAGTACGCTGGTGGTATCCTGGCTTGCTCGAACAATGAGGCTCTTACGATGAAGAAGTGCTACAACTTCGGTGAGGTTACGGGCAGCTCGAAGACTGCCGGCATCGCTGGCGAGCTTCGCAACGAAGCTACCGTGCTCGATGGCTGCTACAACGTCGCTGTTGTTGAGGACGGCGTAGTTACCGGTGGTGGCATTGTCGGCACCGATGCTGACGAGTCGAAGGTGAAGAACATTGGCGGTCTCGTGGGCAATTCGACCAAGGAGGGTGCCATTGTTAAGCACAGTGCAAGCATCACGGCTGTGACTGCTCCCGCTTCTGTGGAGACCGCCGGTCACCTGGCAGGTACCGCTGACATCGTTCTCGAAAACTGCTACTATTATGCTCCCGATGCAGCCCTTCCGCTCGACAACGAGGCATTTGCCATTGCTGATCCGTTGGAGATCAACGAGATGTGGTCGAAGGTATTCGCCGGCGACATCGTTGCTTTAGTCATGGGCCAGGAAATCGTGTTCGAAGATAAGCTTGTGACTGTTATCTTCCACACCAGCGACGTGGCCACCATCGTCATTCCTGAGCTGACCTATGGCGAGTTCGTCATCGACGAGTTCGATGTAGAAGTTCCTTACACTGCCACTGAGGATGGCTGCACCTTCGCTGCTGGCGAATTCCAGGCCTTTGCTGGTGATTACGAAATCAACGGCACGTCGCTCAATGGTACTATGACCGAGAAGAACCTGACACTGGCTACCGAATTCACGGTGGGTGGCATGCCTTTCCCATTGACCGTGACCTTCAATGGCGTAGCTGACGACGAGACTGCTATCGAGACCATTGAGTCCGAGAAGGCTGTGGCTGGCTCGAAGTTCGACCTCCAGGGTCGTCGCACCGAGGGCAAGACCGGTCTCTTCATCGAGAACGGCAAGATCTACATCGTTCGCTAATCCCTCATCATTCATTCGTTTCTCCAAAAAGCATGAAACGAATCCTTGTCCTACTACTGACCTTTATGGCTGTGCATGCGGCAATGCTGCGTGCGCAGCCCTATTGTGTATCGGGGCGTGTGATGGACGCTTCGACACGCACACCGATGGAGTATGCCACGGTGGTGCATCAGACTACGGGACAAGGGACCGTCGTGGGCCCCGATGGCACCTTCCAGCTTCGCAACCTGCCCAAGGGAACCGCCCGAATCGAGGTGCGTCTTTTCGGCTATGTCCCCCAGCTGCTGACTTTTGCGCTGACTCGGGACACGAGCATCGTCGTGATGCTTGTCGAACAGGACCTGCGACTCGACGAAGTGACCGTCACTTCGCAGAAACAGAACATCGAGACCACGGCCTATACCGTGGACCGCACTTCGCTCGACCATAACCAGATTGTCAACATGAGCGACGTGTCGGTGCTCCTTCCGGGCGGCAAGAGCCAGGGAGACCAGAGCCTGATCGACGACCGGCGTATCGCCCTTCGAAGCGAGGGAACGGGCGAGATGGGCAATGCGGCTTTCGGCACGGCTGTCGAAGTGGACGGACAGCGCCTTTCGAACAATGGCGAGATGGACGAGACCACAGGCGCCTCGACCCGAACAGTCACCACCAGCGACATCGAAGAGGTGGAAGTCATCACCGGCATCCCGTCGGTGGAATACGGCGACCTTTCGAATGGCATGGTGAAGGTGAAGACGCGACGCGGCAAGACCCCCTACATGGTGGACGTGACCTTGAAGCCGCACACCAAGCTGGCTGCTCTGGCCAAGGGATTCAGCTTGGGCAGGACTGGGCAAGGAGGAATCCTGAACGTTTCGTACGAATGGACCCAGTCGGTCAGCAGTCTGACTTCACCCTATACCACCTATCGGCGCAACGGCCTCTCGCTGCGATATACCCGCCAGTTCCTCAAGGAGAAGGCCATGCCGCTCAATTTCAATCTCGACGTGAAGGGAAACCTCGGAGGCTACAACAGCAAGAGCGACCCCGATGCCTTCAGCGACACCTATACGAAGAAGCAGGACTACGCCCTGCGCAGCCTGATGCGTGTGCAGTGGCAGGTGGGCCGTCCCTGGCTCTCGTATCTCGAACTGTCGGCCGATGTGAGCCTGGAAGACAAGGAACAGCGTGTCAACACCAATCGAAGCAGCGCCACCTCGCAGCCTGCCCTCCACACCATCGAGCAGGGCTATCACATCGCCGATGGCTCGGCCATCGTCATGGGGCCGACGGGCTACTGGTACGAACTGGCCATCACCGATTCGAAGCCCGTTGACCTTGGAGTACATCTCAAGGCCAAATGGGACCATGAGAAGTCTCTCGGAGGAGACTATCGGATGGAGAGCCATGCCAAGGCAGGCGTGGACTACACGGCATCGGGCAATGAGGGACGCGGCCTGTATTACGACGAAGCCTCGTTTGCTCCCACCTGGCGAGAGGCCCGCTACGACACGCTGCCCTATATCCACAACCTGGCCGTCTATGCCGAGGAACAGGCAGCGCTACAGCTGGCTCACAAGCAGGACATCCGGTTCAGCTTCGGCCTGCGAGAGGATGTGACGCACATCGCCGGGTCGGACTATGGTACAGTGAGCAGCCTTTCGCCGCGCGGTTCCGTGCAATATGGTATTCGCGGCAAAAAGAAGGAACTGAGCATCCATGCGGGCATCGGCAAGAGCGTGAAGCTGCCCTCCATGCAGGTGCTGTTCCCCACCATCACGTATGTCGATTGGCAGACCTTCGCCAGCGGCACCACCGCATCGGGCGAAGCGTGCTATGCCTACTACACACAACCTTCGTCGGCACTCTACAATGCTTCGCTGAAATGGCAGTACAGCCTGCAGCGCGAGGTGGGCGTGGAGGCAAAACTGGGCAAGACACGCCTGTCGCTGACCTACTTCAACACCCGCACCTTCCATCCCTACGTCCGGACATCGGAGTTCCAGCCGTTCAGCTATGAGCTCACTTCGCCCATCACGGCTCCTGACTTCCCCATACCGACTGCCAATCGCAACTACACGGTTGATTCCCACAGTGGAAAGGTGACTGTCCACGATGCGACAGGAATCGTTGCCGACCAGGAACTTCCGAGCACGACAATCCGTCGCTACACGTCGAACACACGATGGGTCAATGGGTCGAGCTCCACCCGCCAGGGCGTAGAATGGATTGTCGATTTTGCGCGTATCCCGGCCCTTCGAACCGACATCCGCTGGGATGGCACCTTCTATCATTATCGTGGCGTGGAAACCACGCTGGTGGCTTCGCACATCGGTTCCTCGACCAACCAGAGCGACGGGCAGCCCTACAGCTACATCGGCTATTTCGAGGGAGCATCAGCCGCTTCGAACGGCTCTGTCCAGTCGCAGCTCAACACGAATGTGACCTTTACAACGCATATCCCTGTGGTGCGCCTCATCGTCTCGGTGCGCTTCGAATGCAGCTTCTACAACATGAAGCGGGCGCTGCGGGAAGATAGCGAAGGAAACCTCACGGGCTATGCCATGCGGGATGCTACCGACTATTTCGGTACGACTTCGGACTACACGGACCATTATGTTGCCGTCTATCCGAAATACTACAGCACGTGGGATGACCCGACGACGCTGCGCCCGTTCTACGACGACCTTATGTCGGCTCGCGATGGTGGCAATGTGAACCTCTACAACGACCTGCTCCGGATGGTGCGCAAGTCGAACACCAACTACTACTTCAACGAAGACCGCATCTCGCCCTACTTCGCTACCGACATCAATGTGACCAAGGAAATTGGCAAGTACGTCAAGCTGTCGTTCTATGCCACCAATTTCTGGAACAATACGTCGCGGGTGCATTCTTCACAAACCGATCGGCGGACAACGCTCTACAACAGCGGACGCATCCCCGCCTTCTATTATGGACTCTCGCTTAAGGTCAGACTCTAACGATGAAGCATCTCCTCTATACATATATAATAGGTAGCCTGCTGATGCTGCTTGCGAGCAGCTGCATCAAGGACGAACCGCTCAGCTACGAGTCGTTCGACGTCCCTGTGCAGATGCAGAATCCCGTTACGGGCGAGGGTATGTCGGGCATCCAGGTGGTGATGTCAACGACCTTGGGCAATGCCTGGCAAGCCACCACCGACGATGCCGGTTGGGCACACTTCACGCTTCCTGCTGGAATCTACGACCTTTCAGCGTCGGGACTGTTCACCGACACCGAGGGCCAGGAATATGTGATGAACTGCAGTTCTTCGAACATCAAGGTGAATGCCGCCGCCCCGATTGTCGGTCGGGGCATGGTGCTTTCGATGGTGGCTTCGCGCCGAGGCAGCCTCATCATCAAGGAACTCTATCAGGGCGGATGCCAGAAGGACGACGGGTCGGGTGCCTACTACTACGACAAGTACGTCATTCTATACAATAACGGGCAATTGCCCATCACCATCCATCAGCTGGGATTGGGCATGGCGCCCCCTTACAATGCGCAGGCTTCGAATGCGAACTACAATGCCGATGGACAGCTCAATTATGCCGACGAGGGTTTCATCCCCGCCATCCAGGCCATCTGGCATTTCAACGACTCGCTGCATCTCGAAGGGGGAGAAGAGATTGTGATAGCCCTCAATGGTGCCGTCGATCACACCGTGTCCTATTCCCAATCGGTCAATTTGGGCAAGCCGGAGTACTATTGCACCTACGATCCCCTTACATTTACCAATACGACTTATTATCCTGTTCCTTCCGAACAGATTCCGACCAGCCATTATCTCACGGCCGACTTATACGGACAGGGTAATGCGTGGCCGCTCAGCCAGGTTTGTCCGGCATTCTACATCTTCAGCGTACCCGACAACATCGACATCGATGCGTATGCCAACGATGCGGACAATATCTGGTATCACAACCACGTGGTGTCGGCATCCGGTGCCTGCATCCGCATCCCTACCGAATGGATTCTCGATGGGGTAGAGGTCTATACGACCACTTCGACCAAGAATGCCAAGCGCCTCACGGATGAGGTGGATGCAGGGGCTGTCTATCTGACCAATACGTTTGGATACAGTCTGCACCGTAATGTGGATGTAGCTGCCACAAAGGCCATCCCGGGCAACGAGGAACGATTGGTCTATGGATTGAACGAGACACCAGACGCTTCGCAGGGCGTCGTTCCTGCCGACCCGTCGGGTATTCATGCGGAGGCATCGGCCCGGCAGGGTTCATTCATCATCTATCAGGATACAAACAATTCGAGCAATGACTTCTTCGAACGTTATCAGGCTACTCTGCGCGATTAGTCTGGCGTGGACCCTCCAGCTGCCTCTGGATGCCCAGACGCATTTCGAGGCCTTGCAAGACACGACACCCTGGCTGCACAGCCAGAATGCCGCGGGTCTTGTTGCGCTCCCCGATGACGTTCGCACCAACTATGCCGAAACGTATTTCCGGAAGGAGGATGGAGGCTGGGGCGACTATCATGCCTCGCCCGACAGTCGTACCTTCGGCGCGCGAACAGCTTCGTTCTATCGCGTCAACAATCGTCTTGTCCTGAGCGGAAACGTGAGTTATGCCAACTTCCAGGGCAAGGACATGACGGGTTCGGTCTGGCTGGATCCCGACGACCAGCCCTTCGACATCGTCGAGATGGATCCGCAATATGCCGGGACGAAGAATCGCGAGCAATACAATCTGATGGGAGCCCTGGGCGTCGAACTGGGCAAAGGGTTCTCGTTGGGAGGACGAGTCGATTTCACGTCGGCAAACAATGCCAAGCGCCGCGACCTTCGTTCGCAGAACAAGCTCATGGACCTGCAGGCCGGAGGCGGAGTGCTCTGGGCTAAGGACAACCTGCAGGTCGGCCTGTCCTACACCTATCGCCGTACCCTGGAGGAGCTGCTCTTCAAGACCTACGGCACGACAGGCATCTTCTATGCCTCGCTGATTGACTATGGCGCCTCGTTCGGAGTGAGCGAATACAGTGATGCGAATGGCTTGACCGACGAAAATGAAGAGCGCCCCATGCTTTCCGAACGTCATACGCTGTCCCTCCAGCTGGGGCTGGGCCGTGGTTCGACGAAATGGCTCCACGAAGGGTGGCTCGAATGGCGCAAGGGATATTATGGCAAGCGTTCGCTGTTTACCCCTGTCTTTATGGAACATTCGGGTACAGCCTGGGGCTATGCAGGCAGACTCGCTTGGCAGCAAAGGCATGCTGTGACCTATGAGACCTCAGGCAATCATCTGGAGAATTGGCAGAACCTCTTCAACTACGTCAATCAGGGAGGTGGCCTGAATGAGTATATCTATCACGGCCAGCTCAAGACGCGCGGACAGCGCACGCTTTGTGCGGATGTGGGCTATCGGTTCTATGGCAGGGCCTGGACTCATCGGGTGATGGCCGGCTATCACGAGCGTCGTCTGACGGCCAGTTTCTATCCCTTCTATCGCCGTCAGCAGATCCGGACCTTCGTTGCAGACCTTGCTTCACGTCGTCAATGGGTTCGCCAACAGCATGACTGGAGTGTGGAACTGCAGCTCGGATATCAGCAGGGGGGAGGCACGATGGCTGAGGATGGAAGTTATGACACCATGGGTGAAGGAACCTCGGCTATCGCGAAATCGACACTCATCCGAACGAGTCTTGTCACCCTTCCTGCCGTGCTCCAGCAGCAGTATGACTACCTGACGGCGCCACAGGGACGAGTGGGTCTCAACTTGCTCTACGGCCGTAGGTTACAGAACAATCGGCTTCGCCTTTTCGCCTTGCTCAGTGCCCAATATCAGCAGGCATGGTCGGTAACTGCAGATGTCGAAAAACATCACCAGATAATCTCTTTTTCGCTCGGTTGTACTTTTTAGGCCCTAAAATTTGCAATTTCAGCAGGAAAGAAGTATATTTGCACGGATTTCTCCGATATCTCGGAATGCTCTGATTAGTCCGAGTACTCTGAATACTCTGAATACTCCGAATCCTCCGATAATTCCGATAACTCAGACCTTTAGAAAAACTCTAAAAACTAAAAATACTACACGCAACAATGAAAAAAACAATCTTTACTTTGGCTCTTTGCGCTGCTCTTGCAGCCTTCTCTGTGTCTTTCACCTCTTGCTCCGGAAACAAGCAGGCCCAGCAGGAGCAGGCTTCTTCCGAAGCCCTTAGTGTTGACGATGCTCTGGCACAGGCCGATGCAAATGTAGACAAGCTGATTACCATCGAGGGCGTCTGCACCCACACCTGCAAGCATGGTGCCACCAAGATCTTCCTCCAGGGTTCGGACAACAGCAACGTGATTCGTTGCGAGGGCCGCAATCTCGAAGGAGGTGCATTCTCGAAGGACTGCGTGAAGAACGTGGTTCGCGTTACCGGTTATGTTCGTGAGTCGCGCATCGACGAGGCATACCTCCAGAACTGGAAGCGCCAGTATGAGGAAGCCATGATGCAGCAGCAGGCCAACGTGGAACAGGCCATCGAACAGGGTCTGGACGAGGAGGAGCAGGAGAAGATCGGCACCTCTGCCGGATGCTCCACCGAAGCCGCTGCCCGTCGCGAACAGGGCAACACCATCGATGAGAAGATAGCCAACTACCGCGAGCAGATTGCAGCACGCAAGGCTGCCGAAGGCAAGGAATATCTCTCGTTCTATCACATCGAGGCAACCGCCTACGAGATTGTTCCAGCAACAGAAGAATAATGGAAAATGTCATCGAGTGCATCAACCTGACCCATTACTATGGGAAAAGGAAGATCTACGAAAACCTGAGCTTTAGTGTCCCGAAGGGTCGCATCCTCGGCCTTTTGGGAAAGAACGGCACAGGCAAAACCACCACCATCAACCTCCTGAGCGGGTACCTTGAGCCCCGTACGGGAGAATGCCGGATATTCGGTCAGAATGTCCGAACGATGGATCCGGCCTTGCGCAAGCAGATCGGTTTGCTCGTCGAGAATCACGTGCAGTATCAGTTCATGAACATCGAGCAGATCGAGCACTTCTATGCGCAGTTCTATCCCGGACAGTGGCGCAAGGAGGCCTATTACGAGCTGATGAAGAAGCTCAAGGTAGCTCCTGGGCAGCGCATCAGCCGTATGTCGAACGGCCAGCGCAGCCAGGTGGCCCTCGGTCTGCTCCTGGCCCAGAATCCCGAACTGCTGATCCTCGATGATTTCTCGGTCGGCCTCGATCCCGGCTATCGTCGTCTCTTCGTCGATTATCTGCGCGACTGGGCACACAGCGAAGGCAAGACCGTCTTCCTTACCTCCCACATCATCCAGGACCTGGAGCGTCTTGTCGATGATTGTATCATCATGGACTATGGTAGCATCCTGATGCAATGTCCTTTGGACCATATCAACGAGGGATTCCACCGCTTCCGCAGCCAGTTGCCCGAACGCCTGAGCGATGTGCCTGAGCCACTGCTGGGCGACAAGGAGTTCTATCATCCTGCCATCTCGCTGACTGGTGAGCTTGAACTCTATTCGTTCCTCGAAAAAGACGAGGTGGAGCGCCGTCTGCAGGACCTGCATGTTCCTCATGGACCGCTTATGATGGATAACCTCGACCTGGAGGATGCCTTCATCGGCCTGACAGGAAAGTATTGAGAGTCGGGGCCCCACGACAATTGTTAATTGTTAACTGTTAATTGTTAATTGATAAATGTTTTATAAGGAGTGGATCAAGACCCGTTGGTCCTTGCTTTTCATCCTGGTTGTGCTGTGTGGCTATGTGGGATATGAGCTGCTGAACTTCCTGCGTGCGATAGGAGCCATGGGAGGAGCACATATCTGGATTGCCATGATTACGAAGGACGAACCGATGTTTGTGCGCCATCTGCAATATCTTCCAATGGTGGCAGGCATCGCATTGGCCTGCGTACAGTTCTTTCCCGAGATGTATCACAAATGCCTGAAGCTGACGTTGCATCTTCCTTGTTCCCATCTGCGCATGATGTTCGAGATGCTGGGCTTCGGACTGGCAGCCCTGCTCGTATGCTTCGGCCTGAACTATCTGATTCTCTGGCTGGGATTCTATCCCTCGCTGGCACCGGAGCTCTACGGCAAGATGCTGCTCGTGGCTCTGCCCTGGTATTTGGCTGGTTTTGTGTCCTATCTGATGAGTGCATGGATCATCCTCGAAGGTTCGTGGAAGCGCCGCATCTTCAACCTGGTGGTGATGTTCCTCTGCCTGAAGGTCTTCTACCTGAGCAATTTCCCTGGGGCCTACGTTCCCTCGCTGCCATGGCTCATCGTGTTCGTGTTGGCATGCATTCTGCTGCCTTGGATTAGTATTGACCGTTTCAAGAAAGGAATAGAATGATGCGAAAACTTGCAAATGCCGTACTTGGCCTGATTGTCCTGCTGCTTGTCATCTGGGAGCTGCCCTGGCTCTACAACAACTATGCGGTCAGCTTCTTCCATGGCGACGAACTGGGAGGCGAACCCTTCACGCTCTACAGTGCAATGGCCGACGACTTCATCCAGAACACCGAAGGACAGGGTCGTCGTGGCGTGTCGGGTCGCGAATATACGGTCGAGGAGGCCGATTCCCTGCTGCCGTTCTTCTGGACTACCCAGCTGGTGAATGCAGGTCGTCTGCCCGATACCATCCGGGGCTATGCCGTGACACCGCAGCTTATCCGCCAGACCAACATCAACTACCATCATCGCGCCTACGACACCCACACCAATCGTCCCAACTGCGGCCTGTGGCTCCTGCTGGAGTCCATGCCCAAGCGCGTGAACCTCGAGGATCCCGATGACGCATTCCGATTCACCCACGAAGGAATCGAGTTCATCAACATGAATACGGGTCAGCTGAAGCCGAAGAAGAGCCAGCTCTTCACCGATGCCCTGCAGGTCAAGGGCTTTGCCTTCCCGGTCCACGAGATCGACGGCAATCCCGATACGCGAAAGGAATATGACGAAGGTTATTTGCTCATTGACAACAATCGCCAGTTGTATCAGATGAAGATGACAGCCGGACGTCCATACGTCAAGAAGATTGAGCTTCCCGACAATGAAATCACGCCCAAGTTTGTCTTTGTCACCGAATTCCGTTCGCGCTGCCTGCGTGGCTTCATGACCGATGAAAACAATGTGCTCTATGCCATCACGCCAGCCTATGAGGTGAAGCCCATCGGTTCGGGCATCCATTTCGATCCGGAACAGAACAACATGATGATCATGGGCAATATGCTCGACTGGACCATCCGTATCACGACAGCTGAGGCCGAAGAGTTCTATGCTGTTTCGGCCTTCGACTACACGTTGCTCAAATCCTATATCGCACCCTATGGCTCCGATCCCTATCTGCCCGGTCTGCATTTCACCGAGACGATCGACCGGTGGGTGAAACCCAGGGTCAATTAACAATTTAGTGTATTATTGTTTTTGGAGTTAACAGAAGTTAGCGGAAGTTAGCGCTAACGCGCGGAGTTAACGGACAAATGTCTCTTGGGACCTAATTTCAACGAGGCGAAACTATCGTCCGCTAACTCCCATTAACTCCCACTAACTCCCGTAAAATACTAAATTTAAATGAAAACTATAGCTATCATTCCAGCGCGTTATGCGAGCACCCGTTTCCCGGGCAAGCCGCTTGCCATCCTGGGCGGCAAACCAGTCATCCAGCGAGTCTATGAGAAAGTGGCACCACATGTCGATATGGCCATCGTTGCCACCGACGACAATCGGATCTACGATGCCGTGACCGGTTTCAACGGACGGGTAGTCATGACATCGTCCTCGCACAAGAGCGGCACCGATCGCGTCAAGGAGGCCTACGACAAGGTGCGCGAGGCCTTGGGAACCGAGTACGATGTGGTCATCAACGTTCAGGGCGACGAGCCCTTCATCGATCCCAAGCAGATCCAGGCCGTGAAGGATTGCTTCATGGATGCAGCCACCGACATCGCCACATTGGTCAAGCCCTTCCATCCCGAAGATGGCCTCGATGCCTTGCTCAACCCGAATTCCCCCAAGGTTGTGGTGGGCCGAGGAGGCCAGGCCCTCTACTTCAGCCGTTCGGTGATTCCCTATCTGCGAGGCGTCCCGCAGGAGGAGTGGCTCACACGTCACACGTTCCTGAAGCACATCGGCCTGTATGCTTACACACCCAAGGCATTGGCACGTATCACCTCGATGGCACAGACTCCGCTCGAACTGGCTGAAAGCCTCGAACAGCTACGCTGGCTTGAGAATGGTATGCGTATCGTCGTGCGTCAGGTCGATATCGAAACCGTCGGAATTGATACTCCAGAAGACCTCGAGCGGGCCGAGCAATTCCTCACGGAAATCAAGCGTAAGAAGGGTTCTTTGTAAGATGCAGCATAAATTTTGTTCCTAAAAAAGCAAAATATTAGGCTGAAAGTTATTTGGATAAAATGGATTTGGAGGATTTATAATTTATGTATATATTTGCGCAGTCAATACACCGCAATTATATATGAATTTACCTCCTATCGTTATAGCAAAGCTTGAGGAACGCACAGGCATCAATTTGGGGAATCCGTCTGATCGGGATATCCAAGTGCTCTCGAATGGAATTGAAGAAGTGACCGGTGGTCGTCTTGGCATTAATACGTTGAAACGACTTCTGGGCCGCATCGCCGACGACACACACAAGTCTCGTCCCGGAACCCTGAATGTCATAGCGCGTTACCTGGGGTCGCCCAACTGGCCTTCCTTGCTTGTCACGTTAAGCAATGGCAGTAGCTCGTTCTCGACGGTTGAGGGCGAATTGCGTTCCATCGAACTCATTCCCGGGCAGGTTGTTGAGATTACCTATCTGCCCAACCGAAAACTGCAGTTCGCCTATCTTGGAGATGAAAAGCTTGAGATTGTGGCTCGTGAAAATTCGAAACTTCAGATGGGGGACATCTGCACCATTTCTTCTTTTATCCTGCACTATCCTCTCATCATTCGCAACGTAAAGCGACAGGGGGAAGACCTCGGCAGTTATTCAGCAGCACGTGCTGGGGGCATCTCTGCCATCAAGGTACTAAAGTGATTTCTATCTTATCCCATGGACAAGGATTTGATTGTCTCCGGGTTTATTCAGATCAATAACGTTATAATACCAGCCTATGACATTGTACCGCTTCCTGAAAGATGCGGTGCAACGTGTTTGTGCTATCTGGTGAGGCATCAGGGCAAGCGCTACTTCATGAAATGGTTGCGTCCTGAGTTTGCCGACAATCCGCGCTATCGGGAGTTGTTCCGCAAGGAGTTCGAGACGGGACAGCGGCTGCCGCATGCCCATCTGGTGGAATATGTTTCGATGGGAGATGATGACGAAGGGTGCTACATCGTCATGGAGTATGTCGATGGCAAAACGTTGGGTGAGCGTATGCTCAGCAATCCGGCCTATTTCGCCAATCCCGACCATGTGGAACGCCTCTTCTCCCAGTTGCTCGATTGCTTGAGCAATCTGCATCATCATCAGGTGCTTCATCTCGACCTGAAGCCCGACAACATCATGTTGACCCGTATTTCGGACGATGTGAAGTTGATTGACCTGGGCTTCTGCTACAGCGACAGCTACGACCTATCGATGGGGCGCAACGGCATCTATTCTGCACCCGAGCAGGTCGAGGGCCGGATGGGGGACATCAATGTCGGTACCGATCTCTATGCCGTGGGGTTGTTGCTGCGCGATGTTTGCCTCCTTCATCCCAAAGTCTATGACAACGAGGTCCTGTCAGCGCTGATAGCTCGCAGTACCCATGCCGATATCAACCGTCGCTACACATCGGCCGACGAGATGGCAGATGCGCTCAAGCACGCTTTTCTCGAAGGGAACAAGAATGGCAGGAAGATTGATCGGGCAAAACGTACCTTCATGAGGTTCGTTATTAGTCTTGCCTTGTTTCTGGCTGGTGCTGTAGGTTGGCATTTTTTGTCTGGATTCGGCGAACAGGAGGAAGAGCCCACCCAGCTCGAATCGTTTGGCCTGACGTATAGTGTTCTTTCTCCCGAATCCCTTACCTGCGTTGTGACGGGCCGGGCTCAATCACCTGTCGAAAAAGTCCAGTCCACGGTTTTGGTGAGGCCCTTTGTAGTGCACAAGGATCTGCGATACAATGTGATCATGATTGGCGACAGTGCCTTCTTTGCCGATTCCGTCCTCCAGGTATTGAGCATTTCGGAGGGAGTCGAACGTTTGTCCTTCCACGCCTGCTCCGAAAGCCAGAATCTGCATACGGTCACGCTGCCGCTCAGTCTCGAGTCAATCGGCGAAAGTGCATTCAGAGGTTGTCACAGCCTGCAGCATATCATTTTGCCGCCCTACATCGATCGGCTTCCTATTGGCATGTTCCAGGAATGTAGTTCGCTGAAATCCATTCATTTCCCCGAGGGACTTGAAAACATCGGCAGGGATTGTTTCGCTTCGTCGGGACTTTCAGAGGCTCTGCTGCCCGATTCGCTCCGCTCGTTGGAGCAAGGAGTGTTTTTCAATTGCCGTAGCCTTCACAGCGTCACGCTGCCTGCTTCGTTGAAACGAATCGGAGACTTCTGCTTCCATAATTGTGACTCTTTGGTCGAAGTCCGTAATTATAGCGTCACGCCGCAGCCCATCACCAATGTCTTCAAGGACACCCTCGGATTGCAGCGTACGTTGTATGTTCCCGCTGAGAGTATCGAGCTCTATCGCAAAGCCCCCTATTGGAGTGACTTTTCCCGCATTCTCCCCCTCGATAACCCTTCCTGACCCTCCTCCTCCGTGGCAGCCATCTTTGGCTGCCCTCAACCCCCTCGAACCCACTCCATGAACATCGAGACTCATCCCCTTACCCCATTTCTTCCCAAGCAGGCCACGATGCTCTTCTTGGGCAGTTTCCCGCCGCCCAGGGCGCGCTGGTCCATGGAGTTCTTCTATCCCAATTGGATCAACGACTTCTGGCGTGTGATGGGACTGCTCTTCTTCGAAGATAAGACCTGGTTCGAGGTCAAGGGCGAGAAGCGATTCGACAAGGAGCGAATCGTCGCTTTTGCCGAACTCCATGGTTTCGCCTTCTATGACACAGCATCGAAGGTGAATCGCCTCAAGGATAATGCGAGCGATAATTTTCTGGAAATCATCGAGCCCACCGATATTGGGGCTTTGCTTGGACAGATGCCTGCATGCCGACGTTTGATTACAACGGGGGCAAAGGCAAGTGAGTTGCTCCAAGAGCAGTTGACGTTGGCTTCCGGAGCCGCAGAAGGACGTCTTGTTGAGATGCCGACTATCGGATCGTGCACTCAGGTTCATGCCTACGAACGTGATCTGGAATGGTTCCGTATGCCTTCCACCTCGCGAGCGTATCCTCTGGCACTCGGCAAGAAAGCGGACTTCTATCGTCGTTTGTTCGAATAGATTGTTCTTCGAAAGACATTCCTATTATAATAATACATAATGTGGCGGGAACCCATTTTCGGTTCCCGCCACATTATTTCATGAAAACCATTTGCCTGATGAAAGGCAGTAATGATTATTATTTGAAGATGCTTTCGAGCAGCTTGTAGCGTGCTTCCAGTTCACCGTCGGCAACGACCTTGCAATCCACATCGAGTTGAAGGACCGGAGCCACAGCTTCGCCGTTGATGGGCTTCCATTCGGGGATGCCGGGGCCGTTCGGGTTGCCCGTCTTGATGAAGTTGATATAGACGTTCATGAAATTTTCCTGCACCTTGTAGTCATCGGCGTTCCAGGCAAAGACATCGTTAGTGGCCAGATTGCCCATGGCGTATTCGATATCAGCTGAATGAACAGCGCCCTTGATGATTGCTTTGGGGGCAGCAGCACCCTTGTCGTCCTTCTTCTTCACGCCACCAGCCAAGGCAGCCTCCATGTCTGCGTATTTGGCTGTCATTTCGGGACGCGGATGGGTGTAGAAGTAGCGATAGACGGGCTGGCCCGACTTTGCATGTTCATCGCACCATTTCCAGGTGGGGAATGCGGTGAAGAGGGCGCCGGCAAGTTCGGTGGCAGTCGGACCAAAAAGGTCCTCGTCCTTCTTCAGTCCATAGGCATTCAGCACCTCGTCGGTGCGGTTGCCGAAGGTGGATTGGAGGATGGCGCGATAGCCCTTGAGGGTGGGTTTCTGGCCTCTGAAGTTCGAAAGCGGACTGCCCTCCAGCGAGTTCCAGCCTGCAAGCAGCGGCACCTGGGCTTGCTCGCCATTAGCAAAGATTTCATCGACGGTCGCAGGAAGCAGGTAGCCATCGACAAGCAGGTTCGGCATGCCGCGAAGAGGCACCAGTTTCATCACGCTGTCGGCGGGCAGTTGGCGCAGGGCTTCGATGGTAAGACCTTTTTCCTCCAAGGTCTTGCTCCAGACTGCTTCTCCATCGGCAAGGGGCTTCGCAGAGCTGGGCTTGAATTCAGCGCCGCTCGATCCGATAGCACCTGCCAGATAGCCGCGCGAAAGGGGAGAGGCCATCAGTACTGATACAGAGAACGAACCGGCCGATTCGCCGACAATGGTGATGCGACTGGGATCGCCGCCGAAGGCGGCAATGTTGTTATACACCCACTTGATGGCAGCCGCCTGGTCAAGGATGCCGTAGTTGCCCGAAGTATGGTTGGGAGATTCAGCTGTGAGTGCAGGATGTGCCAGGAATCCGATGATGCCTTCACGATAGTTGGCCGTGATGCTGACGATGCCATGATGAGCCAGCGAGTCACCCGCATAGCGAGGCTCCGAACCTGAGCCTGCCATCAGTCCACCGCCGTTGAAATAGATCAGCACGGGACAACCCTGTGCGTCGATGGGTTTCCAGATGTTCAGATAGAGGCAGTCCTCCGACTTCTTCGGGCCCTTGAAATTCATGTCGCCGAAAAGATTGGGTTGTGCAGGGTCATCGCCGAACTCCTTGCAGGCCCGGACGCCCTCCCAGGGCTGCACGGGCTGGGGTTCGCGCCATCGCAGGTCACCTACGGGAGGTGCGGCAAATGGAACGCCCTTGAAGGTTACGATGGCATTGTCGTCCGAGACGATGCCTTCCACGATGCCCGATTCGGTCTGGGCTTGATTCACAAGAAGCTTGGGAGTCTCTTTGCAGCTCCAAAGAAGCAGTGGCAACACTGCAATCAACAGTTTTTTCATTTTCTTCGATATTTGGTTTGATAAATGCTACTTCCTATTGAGAAACACGCTGCAAAAATAGCAATTATCTGTAAATAATCCAAATTTTCAAAGAACTTTTTTCAGATTTATTCGAAAAGTATCTTGTCTATAAGCACTTCGCCCATGCGTGGCTGGTCCCAGTCGTGGTTCCAGACTCGTATCTCCAGGCTATATTTGCCACGTAGAGGCGCCTTCAACGGAAGGTTGACAACGGTGTATTCGGTCGATGCTTCAGGAATGTCGGCAGTGCCAAGCACCTGTTGTTTCTCAGCATCGTGCAGTTCAATAAAGACGTTGTTGCCACTCACATTGCGTAGGGTGAAGGAAAGACGGCTGACAGCCTCGTCGAACAACAGATTCTTGAATGCGATAATACCACCATCCTGCACCCATGCTATGTCCATGTTGGAGGGCTGCGATGACGAAGTGTTCCAACGGCATTCTGTGCGCCACAATTTGTCGGTCCATTCGGCCTCCAATACGTCACTTTTGACGATATGCCGATCGAAAAGTGGTGCAATGTCAACCTTGAAGACATCGACATCCATCCATCCGCCTTTCGCGCTCTTGGTGTTGTAGCAGAACAGGGCGAAACGGTTACCCACGAAATAGACTCCTGAATAGACCATATGGAATTCGCGTCCGATAGGTTGGAACACGTTGCCATCAAGACTGTACGAGAAGTTAGCGTATTCTGTGATTCCGTTTGCTTCGACGCGCAGCCACAACGAACGAGCCTGCTCGGCAGTCAGGCTGACCTCTCCGAACGAGCTTTCTTTCTCGTTGTCAGTCTCTTTCTGACAAAGTATGAACTTATTTCCCTTGCGGCTTACCGAAAGCATGGCTGAGGGGATGTTGAGCAACCCCAATCCTGCGCAATCACCAGCCTTCAAATGACTCATATCGACATGCGCTGTGCCGCTGCTGCTTGGACCGAACAGACGCTGGGTGAGCACACCACGTGCCATCAGGAACGGAGCCTCGGCTGAGACTTTGACCGAAGTTTCAGAGATAGGCAGACCATTGTTCACCAAAGGATTGTTGGCACGTTTGGTCGACAATGGAAGGTTGGCCTTGAGCGAATGCATGCGCAGCCAGCCTGGACGGTCTGTGAGCGAGTAGGAACCTTTGACGGGATTGTGATTGAACTGCCACTGCAAGCCGAGAGCCGGGTTTGCAAAGTCGTCGCTGGTGGCGAGTGTTTGTGTCAAGGGCTTTTCGATAGGTTTTGAATCCTTTGTAACGTGTGGTTTGGGCAGTGTCAGATTGCCATCAAGTCCGATGCCGAACATCGGCCATCCGTCCACCCAATGCACGGGAACCAAATGCGGGATGCGGCCCAAAACACCCATATCGAGGAACGCCATGGCCCATGTCTCTCCACTCTCCAGTTGCAGCATACAGGCTTGCAGGATATGCGATTCGGGCTGTCGTGCTCCCACACACATCACCTCGCGCTCCTCCCAGGGCCCTTCCAGGCTGCGGGCACGCAGACAGGTCACGTTGCCCGAATGACTGCCTCCATAGGTGCATATTGCATAATAGTATTCACCGATGTGGTAAAGGCGGTTGCCTTCGAGACCTGCACGATGAGCATTGTAGAAACGGCGG
>JAEEUA010000214.1 GCA_016286775.1 Bacteroidales bacterium | reverse complement strand
GGCCTTCTTGAACTTCTTGATGACGGTCTTGTCGTCGTCGTTGATGTAGATGCAGTTGCCTTCGCTCTTGCCCATCTTGCCGCTGCCGTCGAGGCCGGGGATCTTGATGGGTTCGCCCTTGGCTTCGTAGGGATGCGGTTCGACTAGGAAATCGACCTTGTAGTAATGGTTGAAGCGTACGGCGAAGTTGCGTGCCATTTCGAGATGCTGCAGCTGGTCCTTGCCGACGGGCACATAGTGGGCCTTGTGCTGGAGGATGTCGGCAGCCATGAGGACGGGGTAGGTGAGGAGGCCGGCATTGACATTGTTGGGGTTCTTGCGGGCCTTGTCCTTGAAGGCTACGGTCTTCTCGAGTTCGCCCAGGTAGGCATGCATATTGAGGAGGGTATAGAATTCGCAGGTCTCGGGCACGTCGCTCTGCACATAGACCATGCACTTCTCGGGATCCATTCCGGCAGCGAGGTATTCGGCCAGGATGCTGCGGATGTTGGCGTTGAGTGCCGTCGGGTCGGGAGCGGTGGTCAGCGAGTGGTAGTCGGCAATGAAGTAACGACAGTCGTATTCGTTCTGCATTTCGACAAAGTTGCGCAGGGCACCATAGTAGTTTCCAAGATGCAGGTGACCGGTGGCACGGATACCACTCAGCACGATAGGTTTCTTTTCCATATAGTAAATATATAATGTATTATTGTTTTACTTCACGATCTGCAGGATCTCGTCGACGAGGGCCTCGTTGCCTGCGGCAATCGACACGTTGCGGTCGTCGCGGATGCTCCGGACCACACCTCCCGCCTCCTCGACGATGAGCGCGCCGGCGCAGCAGTCCCATGGCTTGATGTTGAGCTCCCAATAGCCGTCGAGCATTCCCGTAGCCACGCAGCAGAGGTCGTAGGCAGCAGCGCCCATGCGACGCAGGCCACGCAGTTTGGGTAGCATGCGGCAAAGGTTGTCGAGGTTGTTCTTGTCGCTGCCCACGGTGCCCTTGTCGTAGGGGAATCCGGTGGCGAGGACACACTGGTCGAGCTCGGTCTTGCGGCTCACGTGGATGCGGCGTCCGTTCCACTGTGCCCCTTCGCCCTTGACAGCTGTGAAGAGTTCGTCCATCTTAGGTGCATAGACCACGCCTACAATGGCTTCTCCCTTGTATTTCACGCCGATGCTGACGCAGAAGATGGGCAGACCCTGTGAGTAGTTGTTGGTGCCGTCGAGGGGGTCAACCACCCATTCCCAGTCGGAGTTCGGCTTCTGATGCATGCCCGTTTCTTCGCCCAGGATGCTGTGAGTGGGGTAGGTGGTAGCGATTCGGTCGATGAGCAGTGCCTCGCATTGCTTGTCCACTTCGGTCACAACGTCGTGCATCGAACTTTTGGTCTCGATGCCGAGATGACGGCTTCGAAACTTCTCCATCTGTATCTTGCCTGCCTGCATGGCCCAATCGATGGCGTATTCGAGTATCGTCGTGGTTTCCTCAGCGTTGCCTCGTCGGGCAAATGGGTTGGGTAGAATCATATTATGCAGCTAATTAGAGATTGTTCAGTTTTGCTACTATATTTATCCAATAGTAATAAAATTAGGGCACAAAGATACTGACTTTTTACTGTTTTTCCAAATTTTCGTGACAAAAACAGGTCCGAAAGGGTGTTTTTTGAACGAATTGTCAGCCATGTTTCACTACAAAAACTATATTCCGCAAATGAATAAGTGGTTTTTCTGAAAAATTGGCCTTCAAAATTTGGAATGTTCGACGAAAGTCTTTATCTTTGTGCCCATATTTTTGATACGTCATAGATGAAGGTATGATTGACTTACATTATCCTGATAAGAAAGAAAAGATTGAGCTGTTCCCGCTCATTGACGAAGAGGGCAACGTCCTGGGACGTGCCAGCCGTGCCTATTTCCATGGAGGCTCGATGTCGTTGCATCCCGTTGTCCATCTGCATATCACCGACCTACAGGGACGCATCTATCTGCAGAAGCGTTCGATGAGCAAGGACATTGCGCCGGGTCGCTGGGATACGGCTGTGGGAGGCCATGTGGCCTATGGCGAAGGGCTCGAAGAGGCCGTGCGCCGAGAAGCGCATGAGGAACTGGGGCTGCGCTTCCGTACCGAACCGCGCTTCCTCTTCCAGTACATCTGGGAGTCGGAGCGTGAGCGTGAGCTGGTTACGTCGTTCCACATTGTCTATAACGGACGCATCGTGCCCAATAGCGAGGAGGTTGACGAGGGACGTTTCTGGACCTACGAGGAGCTTCGCCACGAACTGGGACGCGACGTCTTCACGCAGCAGTTCGAGCAACAGGAATATCGTCACCTGATCCGTTCGCTTTGCCTGTGAAGAAGGTCGCCTATTATACCCTCGGGTGCCGCCTGAACTTTGCCGAGACCTCGACGCTGGCGTATCGTCTGCAGCAGGTTGGCTTCGAGAAGGCCAATCCCAGGGACGGGGCCGCGGCCGACCTCATTGTGGTCAATACGTGTGCCGTGACCGAGCAGGCCACTGCCAAAAGTCGCCAGCAGATCCACAAGTTGGTGGCCGAACATCCGAAAGCGTTTGTCGTCGTGACGGGCTGTTATGCACAGATTGCTCCCGATCAGCTGGCCGAGCGGGTGAAGGGCATCGACCTCATCGTCGGCACGGAGTACAAGGGCGAAGGCATCCTGACGCTGCTGGGCGACCTGCAGAAGCGTGACGAGCCGCTGGTCTATCGCACCCCCTATCGGGATATCCATACCTTCCACGGAGGCTGTTCGGCCGACGACCGCACGCGCCATTTCCTCAAGGTGCAGGACGGATGCGACTATTTCTGCACCTATTGCACCATTCCTTTGGCACGAGGCCGCAGTCGGAATGGCAGCATTGCCGAACTCGTTGCGTTGGCTCACGACGTGGTGGAGAAGGGCGGAAAGGAGATTGTCCTTACCGGTGTGAACATCGGGGATTTCGGACGTTCGACCGGCGAAAGCTTTTTCGACCTCTGCCGGGCCCTCGACAGGGTGGAAGGTGTCGAGCGATATCGCATCGGCAGCATCGAGCCCAACCTCATCACCGATGAGATGATCCACTGGATTGCCGAGGAGAGCCGGCGTTTTGCCCCCCATTTCCACATCCCCCTGCAGGCGGGAACCGACGAGGTGCTGCGCCTGATGCGTCGTCGCTACGACACCGCACTCTTCGCCCACAAGATACACCTCATCCGGGAGGTCATTCCCGATGCGTTCATCGGTGTCGATGTCATGGCAGGCATGCGCGGCGAGACCGCCGAGCTTTTCGAACAAGGTTATTCCTTTATCCAATCGCTTCCTGTCAGCCAGCTCCATCCCTTCACCTACAGCGAGCGCACCGATACCAAGGCGCTTGAGATTCGCCCCATCGTCCCGATGCCCGAACGGCATGAACGCACCGCCCGGCTGGTGGCCTTGAGCGACGAGAAGCTGCGCGCCTTCTATCGGCAGCAGATGGGCCGTGTGAGCAGCGTGCTCTGGGAACAGCCGCCCTTGCGCAAAGATGGAACCTACGCACCGATGCATGGCTTCTCGGATAACTATATCCGTTGCCAGCGCTCGTTCGATGCGGCATTGGTCAATGTCTGCCAGGAGGTTACGCTGAGCCACGAACTGGTCGAGACCAACCAGGGGCCGGCGATTCTGGTGGGGGAGGGAGGATAGTGGATATAGTCATTTATAGTTCCTATAGTGAAAATAGTGGCTATAGTTTTGATAGTGACTATAGTGAAAATAGTGAAAATAGTTCCTATATAGTTTTTTGCGGCGTTTTATTTTTTTAATCCTATTTTCGAAAATGAAAAATCTAACCAGGCTTATATCCATGCTCTTTTTGCTCGCTTTCGCAAGTGATATGCGAGCACAATTGTACGATGTGGTAGTTGCGAAGGACGGTACGGGAGATTACCTGACCATCCAGGATGCCATCCTTTCCATCCGCGACTACAAGCCCGAAGGACGTCAGCGCATCCTCGTTCGGAAGGGAACCTACGAAGAGAAGGTCATCGTGCCCACCTACAAGACCAACATCTCGCTCATCGGCGAGGACCGCGACTCGTGCATCCTCGTCTGGCATGACCATGCCAACCTGCAGCACACAGGTCGCTTCGAGGGAGTGGTGCTCGGTTCGGTGGCCGATGCCATGGGACATGACAACCAGCTCATCAATGGCAGCGACCGAGGACATCGTGCAGGCACCTTCGAAAGCTATACCCTGCTCGTGCTGGGCGAAGGCTTCGAATGTGAGAACATGACCATCGTCAACGATGCCATGACGCATTACAACCCCGACTGGTGGCAGACACGTTCGAATGCTGCACGCGTTGGACAGGCTGTCACCGTGCATTGCGAGGCCGATCGTTCGGTGTTCCGCAACTGCTACATCCATGGCTTTCAGGATACGGTATTCACCGGTAATGCTCGTTCGCGCCAGATCTACTATGGCTGCTATATCGACGGCACGGTCGATTTCATTTTCGGCCCTGCCACCGCGTGGTTTGAGGATTGCGAGATTCGTTCCATCGGCGATGGCTATCTAACCGCGGCTTCCACTCCTGCCGAGAATCCTTATGGCTACGTCTTCAAGCATTGCAAGGTGACGGCCGAACCCGATGCCAAGGCCTATCTGGGCCGTCCGTGGCGCAACTGGGCCAGCGTTATCTTTATGGAGTGTGACCTTCCGGCCACCATCCACGAGGCAGGATGGCACAACTGGAATGACCCGGCTCGCGAACTGACGGCACGCTATGCCGAATACCATAATACGGGTGAAGGTTCGGGCACTTCGAAGCGTGTGGCTTGGGCACGTCAACTCACCGATGCCGAGGCTGCACAGGTGACGCTCGAAAATGTGATGAATATGCAGGCCAACCAATGGACCTCGAATGTACGTGCAATTACGTTCGACCAGGTCATGCAGTCGTTCTACGATTACAATGCAAGCCGTGGACGTGAAGCTCGCTATGCGGGTCGGACGCTTGAGCCCAATCCGCAGCCTGCCGATGTTGAGAAGTTTGTCGAGCCGCTCGTCATCAACCTCGATTCGGTCGATTGCACCACCTTCGTGGAATACGTCAGCGCTGCTGTCCTGGGTCGCACCACGATCACTTATGAGGGTGATTCCATCCTTCGTCGCTTTGTTCAGGCCCTTCGTTATCGCAATGGAAAACGCGGCAACTATGCTTCTCGCAACCATTATTTCACCGACTGGATCCTCAATGGAGAGGAGCAGGGCCTTATGACCGAAGTCACACCTTCGCTTACGGGTGCTGTCCATCAGAAGAAGGCCATCCATTTCATGAGTGCCAACACGCGTTACTATCCCCAGTTGCGAGAGAGTACAAAGTTGATGATGGATGTGCG
>JAEEUA010000024.1 GCA_016286775.1 Bacteroidales bacterium | reverse complement strand
TTTTTGTGCGGAACAAATGGGCCGATGTTTACCTTTCGGCCCAATCCGCACCTATATACGCCAATTATTCTATTAACTAAAAACTTAAATACAACGGCATGGAAACATTCAAAAATGATGCAGAGGTAGCGTCGGCGAAGGCCGGCAACAATACTGCCGACAAGACCACAGGCCTCGACTACAGCAACATGGACCTTACCGTTCGTCCCGGCGACGACTTCTTCCGGTATGCCACCGGCAATTGGATCCAAAACAATCCGCAACCTCCCATCTTCCCCTCCTGGGGCTCATTCGTCAAGCTGGATGACGACAACACCAAGCAGATTGCCGAACTCATCCAGGGCATCGCGGCCGAGCAACACGAGCCCGGCACCGTGGCTCAGAAGATTGCTGACCTCTACAACCTCATGATGGACACCGAACGCCTCAACAAGGAGGGTTTCAGCGCCATCCAACCGTTCGTGGACAAGATCAATGCCATTTCTTCGCGTGAGGAACTCCTCAAGATGATGGCCACCGAGCACCGCAACCTGTTGTTCGGCATCGGCATCTGCCCTGACGAGAAAAATTCCAACTTCTATATCATTGGCGTAGGCCAGGGCGGCCTCAGTCTCGGCAATCGCGACTATTATCTCTCCGACGACCCCGAACTCGTCAAGGTGCGCGAGGCCTTCAAGGAGCACGTCGTCAACGTCTATAAGCTCACCGGCGCCACCGAAGAAGTGGCCCAGGCCAAGATGGAGAACCTCCTGAAATACGAGACACAGATTGCCGAGGTCAGCTTTTCGATCGAGGAGCTCCGCGACCCCGAGAAGAACTATCACAAGATGTCCGTCGCCGAGGCCAGCGAGCTTTGCAAATTCGACTGGGACACCTACTTCAAGAACTACGGCTACGACCAGACCACCGAGATTGACCTCGGCCAGCCTGCTCCCGTCGCCAAGGCCTGCGAAATCCTGATGACGGCCCCACTGGAGGACCTCAAGTCGATTTTCGAGTGGTGTCGCATTAGTGGCTACTGCTCCTATATCAGCGACGATTTTGTCGAAGAGAACTTCCGCTTCAACCAGAAGCTCACCGGCGTCCAGGAGCAGCTGCCCCGCTGGCGTCGCGCCGTTTACCTCGTGGATGGTCTCATGGACGATGCCGTAGGACAGATGTACGTCGAGAAGTATTTCCCCGCCGAGTCGAAACAGAGGATGCTCGACCTCGTCCATAACCTGCAGACCATCCTCGGCGAACGCATCAAGGCACAGACCTGGATGAGCGAAGCGACCAAGCAGGCCGCCCTCGAGAAGCTCGGTGCCTTACGCATCAAGATCGGCTATCCCGACAAGTGGGAGGACATTTCCGGCCTCACCGTCGATCCCAAGCTGACCCTTGTCGAAAACATCTACAGGATCGGCAAGTTCTATTGGAACCTCAGAAAAAAGAAGCGCTACAACAAGCCCGTCGATAAGGACGAGTGGCACGTGGCAGCTCAGACCGTCAATGCCTTCTACAGCTCCACAAGAAACGAGATCTGCTTCCCCGCAGGCATCCTCCAGCCGCCGTTCTTCTCGAAGGACTTCGACGATGCTGTCAACTATGGAGCCATCGGTGTCGTCATCGGTCACGAGATGACCCACGGCTTCGACGACCAGGGACGCAAGTTCGACAAGGAAGGTAACCTGCGACAGTGGTGGGCTGATGCCGACATCGAGGCCTTCAAGGCATCCACCGACCAGATGGCCACCTATTTCAACTCGCTTTGGGTCATCCCCGACGAGCTCCACTGCAACGGCCGCCTGTGCCTCGGCGAAAACATTGCCGACCACGGCGGGCTCAACATCGCTTTCCAGGCCCTCCAGCTCGCCAGGCAGCAAGGCTCGAAAACCTATATGGGGGACGAGAACGGCTTCACCTCCGAGCAGCGCTTCTTCCTCTCCTTCGCCAACGTCTGGGCGGGTGTCTGCACCGTGGAGGTACTCCGCCTCCTCACCCAGAACGACGAGCATCCGGCCAACTTCCTCCGCGTCAATGGCGGTCTGGCCCAGTGCGAAGAGTGGTACAAGGCCTTCGACATCAAGGAGGGCGACAAGCTCTACGTCGCTCCTTCCGACCGAGTCAACATCTGGTAATCGTCATTCCATACAAACACAACAAGCGCCTGCAAATTCTTGCAGGCGCTCGAAGCGGAGAGAACGAGATTCGAACTCGTGGAACCCTAATCAGGTTCGTCGGTTTAGCAAACCGGTGGTTTCAGCCACTCACCCATCTCTCCAGTCAGAGGATACAGGATTGTATCTGATTGTGCAAAATCGCCTTGTCGTGCGATTAAGCGGGTGCAAAGATAGCGAAAAAAATGTTCGGCTCCAAATTTTTCGGCAAAAATTTTCAAAAAAAGGATGAATTTTGAAAAAAATAGCCGTTTCTATGGGTTATTTGGACAAAAATGCGTATCTTTGCGGCGCTTTTTTTCAATAGAAGAAATATGAATAAGACTTTGAAGACTGTGCTCATTGTGGTCGGTCTGCTGATTGGTTTGGCTGCCGGAGTGGGTGCTTACACCTTTTACCTGCTCAGGGTGAAGCCCGTCACCAGCGGGACACACTGGCTCTACATCGAGGGCAACACGGTGAGCGACCCCGGGCTGCTTGCCGCAAGCGAGATACAATGGGCGCTGAAGCTGACCGACTATGCCGAGAAACTGCCCCAGGGCAAGCTGGAGGGTGCCTACAGGCTGGTGGACGGCATGACTGCCACGCAGGTGGCCCGCAAGCTGGCCCTGCATCAGCAGGATCCCGTGCGTCTGACGTTCAACAACGCCCGACTGAAGGAACAGGTGGCAGGAAAGATGGCCCGTTCGCTGATGTGCGACTCGGCTGCTATCCTTGGCGCCATGCTCGACCCGTCGTTCCTGGCCGAGGCGAAGGTCGATGCTGCCAACGTGTCCACGCTTTTCCTGCCCGACACGTACGAAGTGTATTGGAATATCACTCCGAAGGAACTGATGCAGCGCATGCTGCGCGAATACAACCGCTTCTGGAACGAGAAACGCCAGCAGCAGGCCCAGGCTCTGAATCTGAGCCCGCGCGAGGTGAGCGTGCTGGCCAGCATCGCTGAGGAGGAAACAACCAACCGCCAGGAACGTGGCACCGTGGCTCGCCTCTATTGGAACCGTCTGCAGAAGGGCATGCTGCTCCAGGCAGACCCAACGGTGAAGTTCGCGCTGGGTGACTTTGCCCTGAAGCGCATCCTGCTGCGTCACCTTGAGGTGGATTCGCCCTACAACACCTATCGCTATGCGGGGCTGCCGCCCGGACCGATCCGCGTGGTGGAGAAGGCTACCATCGACACCATCCTCAATTCGCGCCCGAACAATTATCTATATATGTGCGCGAAGCCCGACTTCTCGGGCCGCCACAACTTTGCTTCCTCGCTGGCCGAACATCTGCGGAATGCCGATGCCTATCACCAGGCGCTGAATGCGAGGAAATAAAGCCTCTCCATCCACCCCTCTTAGAGGGAAGAATCCCTAATCAGGGGAATGATTTTCGTGGGTGAAATTTGAAGTTTAATGTGACATAATGAAAGAGAAGCAAGGGGATTCGAGCCATTTTGCAAAGAAAAATGACTGAAAATTTGGCAATTCCATTTTAATGCGTTATCTTTGCGGCTCAAATTTCGAATAATATGCCAGATATTTCTGAACGTGGCAAGCAAATGCCACTCTCTCCTATCCGCAAACTTGTGCCGTTGGCCAATGCTGCCAAGGCACGTGGCGTGAAGGTATATCACCTCAATATCGGTCAGCCCGACCTTCCCACGATGCAGGCGGGCCTGGACTCGCTGAAGCGTGTGAACCGCACCATTCTGGAGTATTCTCCCTCGGAGGGTATCCTGCCTCTGCGCGAAAAGCTGCTCAACTACTATCATCGCTTCAAGATCAACGTTGATCTGGAGGACATCATCGTGACAACAGGCGGTTCGGAAGCCGTGCTTTTTGCCTTCATGTCGTGCCTGAATCCGGGCGACGAACTGATTGTGCCCGAGCCCGCCTATGCCAACTACATGTCGTTTGCCATCGTGGCCGGTGCTGTTATCAAGTCGGTGCCTACATCCATCGAAGAGGGCTTTGCGTTGCCTCCCCTCGAGGAGTTTGAAAAGCTCATAACCCCGCGTACAAAGGGCATCTTGATCTGCAACCCGAACAACCCGACGGGCTACCTCTACACGATGAAGGAGATGAAGCAGTTGCGCGACATCGTGAAGAAGCACGACCTCTTCCTCTTCTCGGACGAGGTCTATCGCGAGTTCTGCTACACGGGTGCCCCCTACATCTCGGCCTGTCATCTGGAGGGAATCGAACAGAACGTGATTCTGATTGACTCGGTTTCGAAGCGCTATTCGGAAACGGGCATCCGCATCGGTTCGATTGTGACCAAAAACGCTGCCGTACGTCAGAACGTGATGAAGTTCTGCCAGGCTCGTCTTTCCCCGCCTCTGCTTGGCCAGATTGTTGCCGAAGCCTCGATTGATGCCGATCCGGAATATATGCTCGATTCGTACAACGAGTATGTGGAGCGCCGCAAATATCTTGTGGATGGACTGAACCGCATCGATGGTGTCTATTCGCCCATCCCGATGGGTGCGTTCTACACCATGGTGAAGCTGCCTGTCGATGATGCAGAGAAGTTCTGCGCCTGGTGCCTTTCGGATTTCCAGTTTGAGGGCTGCACGGTGATGATGGCTCCCGGTGCCGGATTCTATGTCACACCAGGCATGGGCAAGAACGAGGTGCGCATGGCCTACGTGCTCAACAAGGACGACTTGAAGCACGCCCTCATTGTGCTACAGAAGGCTCTCACAGTCTATCAGGCAACCGTTATGAACCCCTCCTAACTTTTGAATCCTTCAAACCTTTCGAACCCTTCAAACTCTTCGAACCTTTCCTTCCCCATCTATGTCGGTCGCTTACTTTTTAGCCAAGAGGATTCACTTCGCGAAGGGTGACGACAGCCAGCGCGTGTCACCGCCTGCCATCCGCATCGCCATCAGCGGCGTTGCCATTGGTGTGGCGGTGATGCTTATTACTGTAGCCATCGTCGTGGGTTTCAAGGAGGAGGTGCGCCAGAAGGTGATTGACTTCAGCGGACACCTGCAGATGCAGGCGCTGGTTTCGAACAGCACTTACGAACTGCCTCCGGTTTGTGTGAGCGACACGATGCTCGGTTTCGTGACACGAAAGGTCGATGTGGAGAGCGTGGAGCGCTTTGTGACAAAGCCCGCTGTAATCAAGACCGACGATGACTTCCTGAGTGTAGTGGTGAAGGGTGTGGAGAACCCGGAGGGGTTAAGAGAGAAGGATGAGGAAGAGGATGAGTCGGAATGGTCAGAGAGGGATGTGGTGCTGAGCAAGACCATTGCTGACAAGCTGAAGTTGAAGGTGGGCGATGAGGCCACGTTCTACTTTGTGCAGGCTGACAAGGATGCCGACCCGTTTGCCCTCGGTGCCGAAAACACGAAGGTAAAGGTGCGAAAACTCACCGTGAGGGACCTCTATGAAACGCATTTTTCGGAGATTGACCAGCAGATGGTCATCGGTTCGTTGTCGCTGATGCAGCAGGTGAGCGGATGGGACGACGACATGTATAGTGCCGTTTCGATTACGCTGAAGGATTTTGACCAGATGAACGATGCCTATTGGACCATCAACGAAATGGGCCTGATGGACCGGCAGGGCGTGCCTGTCTTTGTGCAGACCATCGAGCAGTTGAATCCTACAGTCTTTGCGTGGCTTGCCTTATTGGACACCAATGTGTGGGTCATCCTGATTCTCATTGCCGTAGTGGCTGCCTTCACGATGATAAGCGGTCTGCTCATCATCATCCTGGAGCGTACCCAGATGATTGGTGTTCTGAAGGCGCAGGGCATGGACAACCGGACGCTGCGCAAGGTGTTCCTGTGGGTGGCACTCTTCCTGACCGGCAAGGGTCTGCTGTGGGGTAACCTCATCGGTCTGGCCTTCTGTCTGGTGCAATGGAAATGGCACATCATTCGTCTCGATCCCGCCAACTATTACCTCGAATGGGTGCCCATTCATCTCTCCTGGCCAATGGTTGTTCTGATCAATGTCGGCACCATAGTCATCACCCTGCTGGTGCTCATCGGTCCTTCTGCTCTGGTGGCCAGAATTTCCCCGACGAAGGCGATTCAAAGCGAATAACGGGCTGAGATAAAAAAATACTGCCAATTGTTTGGCAATTCAAAAAAAATACTTATCTTTGCCCCGTGAAAACGAATAATCCCATCTTATCATCCCATTTTATACTATGAAACGTTATCTTATTCCAGGACTGGCACTCACATTGGCCCTAACTGGCTGTAAAAATTTCTATTCGCCCCAACTCCCTGCCGACGACTTGACGCTCTATACAGAAGGACTGCCCTTCGAGATGGCACAAGTTAGCCGACCTGTTTTCAATGAGTTTTCGGAGCGCATTACCGAATATGGTGCACGTGGAGACGGGCACTATGACAACACGGAAGAATTCAATTTTGCCATGCGCCGCATCAGCGAGCGCGGAGGCGGTCACCTCATCGTGCCACGTGGCGTCTGGCTCACGGGCCCCATCACCTTCCAGGACAACATCGACCTGCACCTCCAGGAGGGTGCGGTGATTCTGTTCTCGGGCGACTACAGCAAATATCCCATTGTCGATACCTACTTCGAAGGCCTGAAGACCCGGCGCTGCATCAGCCCGCTCAATGCCAACGGCAAGAAGAACATTGCCATCACGGGCTTCGGAACCATCGACGGACATGGCGACGCCTGGCGGTGGATCAAACATAGCAAGCTCACCGAGGGCCAATGGAACGCGCTGCTCAAGCAAGGCGGTGTGACAGGTGTGGCCCAAGGCTCGGAGGTTTGGGCGCCCACCCAGTCCATCCTCGACGAACTGCGCCGCTGCGACATGAATGTGCCCACCTGGTGTCAGACCGACGAGGACTGGGAGAAGGCACGCGACTTCCTTCGCCCTGCCCTCCTCGATTTTGCCAACTGCGAGAACGTCTGGCTGCAGGGCGTCTGCTTCCAGAACTCGCCCGCCTGGAACCTGCACCCGTTCATGTGCCAGAACGTCATCATCGAGGACGTCATGGTCATCAATCCCTGGAATAGCCAGAACGGCGACGGCTTGGATCTCGAAGCCTGCAAGAACTGCTTGATCATCAACAACAAGTTTGACGTGGGCGACGATGCCATCTGCGTCAAGTCGGGCAAGAACAAGGACGGTCGCGACCTGAAGACGCCCTGCGAGAATGTCGTGGTGGACGGATGTGCCGTCTATCATGGACATGGCGGATTCGTGGTGGGTTCGGAGATGTCGAGCGGCGTGAAGAACGTGAGCGTCCGGAACTGCATGTTCCTTGGCACCGATGTTGGCCTGCGCTTCAAGTCGGCCCGCGGACGTGGTGGCGTGGTGGAGAACATCCACATCGAGAATGTAAACATGATCAATATTCCGACCGACTGCATCCTCTTCGACCTGCACTACACCGGACTTTCGGCTGCCGATGCCTTGAAGCAGAAGCAGGAGATGGCCGCCAAGGGCATTGTCCCCGAACGAGACATGCAACCCGTGAGCGAGGAAACACCCCAGTTCAAGGACATCTACATCAACAACGTGACCTGCCAGGGTGCCATGCGCGCCTTCTATTTCAACGGTCTTCCCGAGATGCCTGTGACCAATATCAACATCACCAACACCCAGGTAACCGCTGACTACGGCATCGAGATCAACGAGAGCAAGGACATCACCATCGACCACGTCCAGCTTTTCCTGCCCAAGGGACGAGAGCCGTTCACGAGCGAATTTGTCGAGAACGTCAATGTCACGAACCTTTGGGTAAATGGAGAGGCATTTACAGTTAATAACTAATTATCGGAGTTTTCCGAATAATCCGAATAATCCGAATTTTCTGAATACTCGGAATACTCAGAATACTCAGAATACTCCGAGAACTTAAAACCTATTAAGACTTATATTATGAAAAGAAGCATATTGCTTGCTGCCTGCCTCTTTGCCACTATCGGTTTGGCCCAGCAGCATACCGAGATGAATTATGTGGCCAGCACGGCACAGGCTCAGATTGATGTCATTGGCAAAAAGGGAATAGTAACCTTGGAGGTGACGAATCCGAACGACCAGACCTACAAGGACGCTCCTGTCTGCGTCAAGCTGCCCGACCTGAAGAAGTATAAGAGCGTCACCGTTCGTCTGGACGGTATCGAGATCCCTTCGCAGCTCGACGATTTGAACAGCGACGGCACCTTTGATGAACTGAGCTTTGTTGTAGATCTCGAACCCAAGGCAAGCAAGACCCTCGTGCTTACCTTCGAAAAGAAGGCGTTGCCTGCCGACCGCTACGAAAGCCGCGTTTTCACGGATATGCGTCTGCGTGTCGTGAAGAAGGGTCGTACCATCGACCTGCGCAAGGAGAACTACCGAATTGACACCATCTCGGAGGTGGAGGACATCCACTACAGCGACGTCTATCCGCATGGCCTTTGCTTCGAGAACGAGCTGATGGGCTATCGCGTGTATTTCAACAGCGGCCATGGCACCGACCTTTATGGCAAGCGCATCCCGCAGCTGGAGCTGGACCGCAGCATGTGGTACACGCCTGAGATACGCGATTCGGCAGCCCTCTATCACTATGGCGAGGACTACATCATCGTAGGACAGACTGCCAGCCTCGGCACTCTGCGTGGCTGGGATGACTCGAAGGACGACCCGAACTACCTGAACACCCCCTCGGGAGCCAAGATTGCAGACCCCTGCATGGTGAAGATTGAACCGTTTGACTGGCGTCAGGCCCATATTGTGGCAAAGGGACCCGTTCGCACGGTGGTTGACATGAACGTGGAGGGCTGGCAATACAAGGGACAGAAGCTGAACCTGAAGGCCCGCTACATCCTTTATGCAGGCAACCGCGAGCATCAGGTGGTAAACCAGCTTTGCCGTGTGACCGAGCAGGGCGAGACCTGCGAAGGCCTCGACAAGCTGGAGTTCGTCACGGGCGTGATGAAGGTGGGATCGCTGAATCATGATAGTGTGGATGTCGCAATCCAGAAGTATATCTGCGACGGCAAGGGCTTTGCCGCCAGCTATGGCAAGGATTGGCCCGACGGCAACCACAAGCTCTTCCCCTACATGAGCAAGGCAGCCCTGGCCATCAGCATTCCTTCGGGCAATGTGATGCGCACCATCGATCGGCGTGAACAGATCCTCTATGGCTTGAAGGCCAATGCCGACGGCTCGATCATCTATCGTGTTGCATGCGCTGCCCCCGACCTGGAGACCTTCGCACCCTACGAAGATGGACGCTGGAACTGGGAGCGCTGGTTCGAATGGAGCCAGAACTGGAAACAGCAGCAACCAGCCATTGTAATCGTAAAGTAATCTGTGGGCAGCCCTATCCGGCTGCCCACACTAACACAATACCATCCCTATGAAACGACACGCACTCATGACGCTGGTCGCGCTTTTTGCGCTGCCCTTACAAGCCGAAATCAAGGAAACGGGTTTCATCGACTTCAGCTATTGTGGCTATCATGCTTCGGAGGACAGCATCCCTTTGGCCCCTGTCAAGGCCTACGTGGAATGGGATGCGGGCGATATGTCCGTTCCGATACAGCAAGCGATTGACTATGTGTCTTCGCTGCCTGTCGGAAGAAACGGATTGCGTGGTGCCGTGCTTCTTGGGCCGGGCACCTTTGTGCTTCGCGAAAGGCTTGCCATCGAGGCGTCAGGTGTGGTTCTCCGCGGTTCGGGACGAGAAAAGACCATCCTTTTGAAGGAGGGTGTCGATCGTGGGTCGCTGCTTCGAATCGAGGGCACGTCGAACAGAAGTTACGACAAGGATACGCTTTGGGTGAACGAAAAGGTAGAACTGGGGACCCGGGAGATTCGTGTGGACAGGCTTCAACGTGCCGGGGAATCTTCTTTAGTAGGCAGGGAGGTGGAGATTGTGCGGCAGAGTTCTGCCCCCTGGATTGAATCGGTGGGTTGTCGGATCTATGGTGGCGGCATCGATGCCTTGGCTTGGAAACCAGGAGACATCGACCTCCATTGGCGCCGAACCGTAGTTGCTGCCGAGGGAAATGTCCTGAAGTTCGATGCCCCGCTTACGATGGGCTTTGACCCCAACGAAGAGGCAACGTATATCGACAACAAGAAAAAGGTACACGAGCATGTTCCCTTCAGCCCTTGCTATGTAAGGTTTGTGGATGACAAGGGAGAGATTGGCGAATCCGGCATCGAGAATATGACGCTCGAATCGGGCTTTGATGCCCGAAATGTGCATGACGAGAACCATTGTTGGACAGGCATCTCGGTGGAAAATGCCTGTGACTGCTGGGTGCGACTGGTCAACTTCAGACATCTGGCGGGTGCGGGTGTCATCATGCAGCCTATGGCGCGCCGCATCACTGTGGAGGATTGCCAATATCTGGAACCCGTGAGCGAGAATGCCGGGTTGCGCCGCACGTCGTTCTACGTGCTGGGCCAGCAATGCCTTGTGCAGCGCTGTTATGCCCGACAGGGACGACATGACTTTGTGACAGGCTTTTGTGCTGCGGGGCCCAATGCCTTTGTGCAATGCGAGGCTGCTGAAGCACTGTCCTACAGCGGAGGCCTCGACTCGTGGGCTTGTGGTACACTCTACGACATCGTGGAAATCGATGGGCATGACCTTGTGATGAAGAATCTGGGGCAGGACAACAACGGGTCGGGCTGGAATGCCGCTTCGAGTGTAGCCTGGCAATGTTCGGCTGCCGAGATCCATTGCTACAGCCCCGACACTATCAATACAAATCGCGCATATGGATCCTGGGCACAGTTCTCGGGGGATGGCTTTTGGTCGAACAGCAATAATCATATACAGCCCCGCAGCCTCTATTATGCCCAACTTAAGGAGCGCCTCGGAGAAAAGATGGTTGTCAATCCCCGTATCCTGATGCGATCGACGGAAGCTTCGAGCAGTCCTACTGTGGCTAAGGCGATGGAGATGGCCCAAGAAGCCAGGAACGTTTCGCGGCAGACGTTGCTCAATTGGATTAACGAAGCCCCAGTGATACCATTGGGGAATGGAGGGGTAAAGTTTTCAGAGTTTTCAAAGAACTCCGAGCATTCAGAGAACTCCGATCACTCCGAAAAAATCGAAATCAAGAACGGGCGACTGACGCAGGAGGGAGAGATTCTGTTGGGAGGAAGATACCAGACTCCTTGGTGGAATGGCAAATTGCGGACTTCGTACCTCAACAGTAATGCCTGCAAACCCGCCTTGACACGTTTTGTGCCTGATCGGGAAGGATTGGGACTGACCGACCGCATCGATAGCGTGGTGGCCTGGATGGAGCAGAACGATATCCTGGCATGGGACCAGAACTACGGCCTATGGTATGATCGTCGAAGGGATGATCATGAACGCATACGTCGTCGTGATGCCGCTGTGTGGGCACCCTTCTGGGAGCAGCCTTGGGCGAATACGGGAGAAGGGTCAGCCTGGAACGGACTCTCGCTCTACGACCTCACGCAGAACAACACTTGGTATTACAATCGCCTGCATCAGTTTGCCAAGAAGACTGCCCCGATAGGGAAACTGCTCTATCTGCAGCATTATTTCCAGCACAATATCCTCGAGGCCGGTGCCCATTGGGTGGACTCACCCTGGCGCCCCACCAATAACGTCAACGAGACCGTATTTCCGGAGCCTGTGCCCTTCACGGGAGACAAGCGCATCTTTGTGGCCGAATGGTTCTATGATGAGCAGAATCCGCACATGGCCGACCTGCATAGGCAATATATTCGTCGCAATCTGGAGGCGTTCAAGGATTTGCCTAACGTCATCCATTATATCAGCGAGGAATATACCGGTCCTCTGCATTTCACCCGATTCTGGGTGGAGACCATCCGCGATTGGGAACAAGAGACAGGTCATCGTGTGCTTGTTGCCCTTGCAGCCACGAAGGACGTACAGGATAGCATCCTCAACGACCCTTTGCTGGCTCCGACTATCGACATAATTGACATTCGCTACTGGCACTACAAGACACCGGGAATCGCGGGAAGCCGAAGCGCCAAGGACGATGGAAAGGACATCTATGATCCGAAGGGCGGCGTGAATCTGGCTCCTCGACAACATGCACGCGTGCAGCCTGTCGGCAAAGTGAACTTCAGCGATGCTTATCGTGCTGTTTGCGAATACCGGCAGCGCTATCCCGAGAAGGCTGTGCTCTACTATGCCCAGAACTATCCTGAACAAGCTTGGGCTATCCTGATGGCGGGCGGCTCGGGCGCAGGAGTGAAAATCGCCGATGCCCAGCTGCGCCGACAACTTGCCTCGATGCAGATTGAGGGTCGGACAGACCGCGAGGATGCCAAGGTCCTGCAAGCAGGCGATGCAGCTCTTGTCTATGGACTTTCGGAAGGAAAATTGGAACTGACAAATCTCAAGCCAGGGACTTATCTGCTCAACGAGATTGACGCAAAAAACGGAGCGCTTCTGGGGAAGACACAGCGCATGACGTTCAAGGCAGATCATTGTACAATAGACATTGCTCCCGGCCGAATCTTCTGGCTTCGCAGGAAATAGATAATCGGTCCGGAAAAGAGTAGAAATTGCCATCCAAAATAGTTAATTCATTTCACAAATTCGCATATATTTATTAAAAATGTATGCGAATTGCCATTTTATGCCGTTCGTTTTTGGCCAAATGGTATTTTTTTAGTAACTTTGGCGCGCCTTATGCTATAAATATCAACACTTTTTGTGTTGAGTGATGACTGACCGTGTATATTTTGCAACAATGCATGTGTCAGGCAATAGCGAAGCTGTGGAACAATGAGAAAATTCCTTTTTCGAATCCTGTGCTTTCTGGTAGGAGTCTTCCTGTTGCTGTGCGTAGCAGAACAAGCAGCGCGTGTTTGTCCAAATGCCTATCGCAACAAGGAGAACTGGATGGAAGCGAACTCCGACCGGGTGGAAACACTTGTGTTCGGTTCGTCGCATGCCTATGCCGCCATCAAGCCGGAACTGCTCTCTGGCTGCGCCTTCAACCTGGCCAACTCGAATCAGACACAGCGATACGACTGGCTTCTGCTTCAGCGCGATACGACATCGCTGGCCTCGCTCAAGGCAATCATCTATCCGTCTTCGTCGCTCCTGATGGATTATCGGCTCGAAGACACGTCCGAGTGGTATCGCTGCATCTATTATCAGCTTTACAACCACCTGGATGAGCATTCTTTCCTTTCGAAATACGCTTGGGAGGTGGCCAGCATACAGACATGCTGCTGGAAGGTGCAGAGCCTGTTCATCTCGGGCGAATCGGATCGAATGTGTGACGAATACGGCTGGTGTACCTATTATCAGGCACATCCGTCGCAGAAGGAAAATCTCACCCCGACGAAGGCCGAGGAACGAATCCGTAAATACGAAGAAAGGGAAGGGATTCACAGCTCGGAAGAATCTTTTTTCGACGAAATGGCCGGATACTGCCAGCGTCATGGGATAAGGCTCCTGCTTTTGGGCACACCCGTTTCGCCGGTTTTCCGCAGTCAGGCTGCTGTCAGAGAATATCTGAAGACGACAGACTTGAAGGCACAGCGCGAAGCTGCCAATTATAGCTGCATCGAATACCAGGACTATTCGTTCGACCCCCGATTTTCGGATGAAGACTTCTTCGACGTAGATCACCTGAACTCCTCCGGAGCGACCAAGTTCACCCAAATCATCAGCCAGGATTTCGGCCTGTAACCCTATCGCACAAGACACATGTCATTCAATTCCCTCGAATACCTCTGGTTCCTGCCGCTTGTCTTCTGCCTCTATTGGTTTGTCTGCAAACCACTCAAGTGGCAGAACTTGCTCGTCGTTGTAGCCAGCTACGTGTTCTACGGGTGGTGGGACTGGCGTTTTCTGGTGCTGATAGCTTTCACGACGCTATGCAGCTACGTCAGCGGACAGCTGATTGAAAAGCAGAAGGCGAAAGGCGAGAAACGCAAAGCCTATTGGATCAACGCTTGTAATATTGCCATCAATCTGCTGATTCTTGGCATCTTCAAGTACCTGGGTTTCTTTGCCGATTCGTTCGTCCAGCTTGCTTCGCTGTTCGGATGGCATCTTGACAGTCCTACACTACATGTCCTGCTGCCCATTGGCATCAGCTTCTATACGTTTCAGGCGCTTGGATATACCATCGACGTCTATCGTGGCCAGATCAAGGCATCCCGCGACATCGTTGCATTCTTCGCCTACGTCAGCTTCTTCCCGCAGTTGGTAGCCGGCCCTATCGAACGGGCTTCGAACCTGCTTCCACAATTCGGCAAGGCGCGAACCTTTGATTATGCTCTGGCTGTCGATGGTATGCGGCAGATCCTGTGGGGCTATGTCAAGAAACTGGTCATTGCTGACAACTGTGCCACATTCGTTGAGGCCATCTATGCAGATCCGGCCAGCCTTGGCAGCCAGCATCTTGTGATGGGCCTGCTGCTCTTCTTCCTGCAGGTCTATGGCGACTTCTCGGGCTATTCGGACATGGCCATCGGTTCGGCCAAGCTATTCGGAATCAGGCTTATGAGGAATTTCGATGTCCCGATGTTCTCGCGTGACATTTCGGAATACTGGCGTCGCTGGCACATCTCGCTCAACTCGTGGTTCTTTAACTATCTGTTCTTCCCGCTGGGAGGCTTTGACAAGAAGTGGAAGATAGTCCGCAACGTGATTGTCGTATTTGGCCTCTGCGGTCTTTGGCATGGCGCCAACTGGACGTATGTCTTCTGGGGCCTTTATTTCGGCCTGCTCACGATGCCCTATTTGTTGAAAATTCGCATGTATAAGGACTCCATTGTGGCCAAACACACCTTGCTGCCCTCGTTGATGGAGACCAGACAGATGGCTTGTACCTTTGCTTTGGTATTGCTGGGCAGTCCATTGTTCCGATGCCAGTCGCTGGGAGATGCCGGACACTATTATGCCTGCCTTTTCTCCAATGGGATTATCCATGGAGGGCCGAAATATGGGCATAACCTGCTTCTGCTTATCGTCCTGCTCTTTGTCGTGGAATGGATTCAGCGCAAGAAGGAGCATCCTCTTCAAATCGAAGCCATCCCCTGGCGATGGGTTCGATGGAGCATCTATTACGGCTTGCTGGTGCTGATATTCTTCCATTATATCTCTACAACTCAATTCCTCTATTTCCAATTCTGATTGAAAATCTATGCAGACTATCGTCGAAATGTTTGAGCATACGGTTGCACAGTATCCCGATCACAATTTCATTCTGGAAAACCAGGGTCAGGGGTATCGGGGCATGACCTTTGCTGAAGTACATACTGCGGTTCTCAGCCTTTCGCAAGGACTTGTCGAAATGGGGGTGCGACCGGGAGACCGTGTGGCCATCCTCAGTGAAAATCGGGCAGAATGGATGCTGGCAGACCTTGCAGCCATATATGCCGGTGCCATCGTGGTGACACTTTCTGCCAAACTTATCGAGGGACAGGACCTGTTGGTTCGTTTGCAAAATTCAGGAGCAGAGAGCATCTTTGTCTCACGAACTCAATTGCCCAAGATTGAGCGACTAAAGACCGAAACATCGTTGAAGCACATCTTCTGCTTTGATGACACGTCCTATCAGGATCTCCTCCAGTGTGGCAAGCAGGCTTCATCGAATGCTCCCATCTTTCAGCCAGAGCCTTCTACTCCCGCTCTAATTATCTATACCAGTGGGACAACAGGGATGCCCAAGGGAGTGGTGCTTTCTCATGGCGCTTGTGTGGCTCATACCATTAAGCACCAGCGTATCGGTGATTTCCGTCCAGATAGCTGCACGTTGGCCCTGCTGCCCCTCGACCACTGCCTCTTCCATTCATTTTTCTACCAGGCTTTGGCCGATGGTGCCGCAATCGCCATGCCGCAACAGGGAAATTCTCCGCTGGAGGCAATGCTCCATTTGACCAAGAACATTCAGGAAGTGCATCCCGACACGCTCATTGTGGTGCCGGCTTTGCTCCAGACATTCAAGGTCTTGCTCACCCAACAACATATTGCTGACGATATCGAAGCCGTTCGCCGTTTCTTTGGCGGACGATTGCGCTATTTCATCGCAGGAGGTGCGCTCACCGATGCCGAAACCGAGACCTTCTTCATGAACCTGGGCTTACCCATCCATATTGGTTATGGTATGACCGAGGTAACTGCCGGCATCTCGCGCAGTTGCCCCGAACAACATCGAACGGGCTCGGTGGGACGTCCGGCCACTCTCCAACAGGATGTGAGGATTGTGGACGAGACAGGCCAGGACTGCCCGCCCATGAAAAGCGGCGAAATTCTCTATCGCGGCATGACTTTGATGTCGGGCTATTGGCACAATCCGGAAGCCACACGCGAAGTCATGACCGACGATGGCTGGTTCCACACCGGCGACCTGGGCCATCTGGATGACGACGGATTCCTGTTTATCGACGGTCGTGTCAAGAGTTTGCTCATCTCCAACTCTGGGGAGAAATATAGTCCCGAAGGCATCGAGTCTTCTATCCTCGAAACATCTCCCTACATTCAGCAGGTGATGCTCTATAACCAGCAGTCACCTTGTACCATCGCACTTGTCGTACCTGCCATCGAGGCCATTCGAACCACCCTCCGAAAGCAATCGCTCACCCTCGATACCGAGGCTGGGCAGGATGCGGCCATTTGTCTTATCCAGGACAGCATGAATGCCTATCGTCGCGGGGGTAGTCACGCAGGTCTTTTCCCCGACCCCTGGCTCCCCATGACCTTTGCCATCCTCGACCGTCCTTTTTCAGCCCAAGATGGCTTGCTTACCGCCACTTCGAAACTTGTTCGTCATAAGATTGCCAAGGCCTACGATGTTCGCATTCAATCGCTCTTTACTCCACAGGGCATGAATCCGCAGAACGAGGCCAACCGGCAGGCATTTTCCAAATACTCTGAAACAAAATAATCTTAAAAATGGATATCAATCAATTCATCGCCACTCTTGCTCCGGCATTTGTTGAAAGTGGCTCTTTACTGACCCCCGAGACCCGCTTCAAGGATCTTTCCGATTGGAATTCACTTGCCGCATTGATGGTAATCACAACCATCGGACAGAAGTGCGGCGTCAGCCTCGATCCATCGGCATTCTTTACAGCCGAAACCATCGAACAGTTGTACAACATCGTTTCTGGAAAGTAAAGACTCTTATCCGTTTCGTGTAGGGAATCCACCTATAAGCTAAGCTTCAGATGGCAAAGGAATCAAGAGTAAGGAAGACATTCCTCAACATGAGGATCAACATGATAACCTATTTTGTGGCTATTGTGATCTCCTTCTTTACCCGTAAGGTCTTCCTCGACCAGCTGGGCGCAGAGTTCATGGGTCTTACCACGACTGTGAACAGCCTATTGGGATTCCTCAACCTGGCAGAACTGGGTGTTGCAGCCTCCATAGCCTATTTCCTCTATAAGCCCCTTTACGATGATGATCAGGACAAGATCAACGAGACCATCTCCATCATGGGCTATCTGTATCGGCTCATCGGCAGCTTCATCCTTGCTGCTGGCGTGGTATTCTCGTTTTTCCTGCCTCTGGTATTCAAGGCCACAAGTTTTGCCTGGGGGATAATCTATTTGGTTTTCTATGGGCAGTTGTTCTGCTCGATGCTGGGCTACTTTATCAATTACAAGGCGAACACCATCTTTGCAGCAGACCAGCGCCAATATCTGGTGAACGGCTATTTCCAGCTGACACAGTTTTCCGCGATGATTCTGCAGGCAGTTCTTGCCTATTATACCCGCAGTTTTGTCATCTATATGGTGGTGATGATAGCCTTTGCTATCGTCAACAGCTTGATTTTGAACTGGAAGTTTGACAAGTGTTATCCTTGGGTAGTGGCAAGCGTACAGCGGGGAAAGGAGGCGCTCAAGCATCGTCCCGAAATCATGCTTTATGTGAAACGAGTCTTCATCCATCAGATTGGACGCTATGTCAACAGCAGTGCCATGCCCATAATCGTCTATGGCTATGCATCGCTCACCATGGTGACCCTCTACAGCAACTATACCTTGCTCAATACCAAGGTGTCGAACCTTGTTTATAGTGCCTTGAGCGGCACTGAGGCAAGTGTGGGTAACCTTATAGCGGAAGGCGATAGGAAGAAAATCTTCGATTGCTACAAGGAACTCTATTCCATCAAGTTTTTTGTGGTTGCTTTTCTTTCGATTTGCCTCGTCCATCTCAACTCTGACTTCATTGCCGTATGGCTCGGCACGGAATACGTATTGCCCGCTGTTCTCGTGCTGCTGATCTGCTCTGACTTTTTCCTCAACCTGGTTCGCAATACGACCGACCAGTTCCTCAATGGTTTTGGCTTGAAGGCAGATATCTGGGTGCCGATATGCCGCGTGATTTCGTTGGCATTCATCATTTGCGCGGGGTTGCGGTGGGGTCTTGTTGGTATCCTCACGGTCCCGGTGGTTGTGCAGCTCACACTGATGCATATCTGGAAACCCTATTATTTGTTTCGTAGTGGAATGCGGCTTCCTTTCGGCAAATACTGGAAACTGCTGCTCGTCAACCTATTGCCCTTTGTCATTGCGTATGGGGTAAGTGCGATGATTTCAAGGCAATTGGGTTTTGGCGAAGAGCTTACCACAACGTGGAGATCATTTCTGCTGAAGGCGATAAGCTTCAGCATCCCCTTGTTTCTGATTGCCTTGTTCCTGGCATGGCAATTCTGCGAGGGTATCCGCATGTTTGGGGATAGGATGACCAAAAGATGGAAAGTCAGACGAAAGTAATGCAAGCAGAGGTCAGTTACAGCATCATCATTCCGCACTACGACATCCCGGATCTCCTTGTGAGATGTCTTCAATCCATTCCCGTGCGGGAAGATGTCCAGGTGATTGTCGTCGATGATTGCAGTCCGGGTGGCGACGAGTATGCAGCAAGATATCCCGAGCTGAAGCGTCCCTTCGTCGAATTCTATTCCACAAAGCATCGGGGAGGTGCCGGTACGGCGAGGAATATCGGCCTGCAGCATGCCCGGGGGCACTGGCTGGTATTTGCTGATGCCGATGACTTCTTTGTTGAAGATTTTGGTAGGCTGCTCGACAAGTATAAGGATTATGCCGAGGACTTGATTTATTTTCGAGCTCGGAGTGTGCTCTCGGACGACATTTCAAAGCCTGCCCATCGCAGCGAATGGTTGGATGTCCTCTGGAAGGATTATGAAGCAAACGGAGACCTCGATTCACTTTGCGGACGTTCGCCCATTGTCTGGAGCAAATTCTTCAGGCGTTCGTTGATCGAGCAGAACAACATCCGTTTCGACGAAACACGCTACAGTAATGACTACTGGTTTGCGGCAAGTGCTGCTGTGAGGGCCAGGAAGGTATTGGTCGAAAGTTCCATTCTTTATGTCTCCACAGTACGTAGCGGTTCGTTGGCTTATAATATGAACACGAAGGACGGAGAACTGGAAACACGTGCTGAGGTATGCTTTCGTGTTCAGAAGCTCCTGCTTGAAAATGGGAAGAAAACACTTCCTTACGAGCCGTTCACCATGTATATGAGGCTGCTTTTTGACAATGACAAGCGGGCTTTGTATTATCAGTATTTCCGCAAGCTGGATTCGATTGGATTGCCCCGTTTACTGGCCTTGCGACAAATGATGAGTGAACATGCAGGCCATCTGCGCAAGTTGAAGGTCTATCTGCTTTCTTACTATCATCTCCTTTTTAAGGAATAAAAGAATAAGGTATTCCAATGCATATCGTCCATAAGTTGCTGAACCTTCTGGTCCTGTTCTCATTGCTCCCCGGGGTTCTGCATGCCCAAACTGAAACAAAGACTTTTTCCAACCCGGTCTTTGCACATGATTGGCCCGATCCTACTGTATGGCAGGGCGATGATAGCCTCTTCTATACGTTCTCGACAGCAGGAACCAACTATGCGAAGGGTCTCGGCAAAATCCTTTGGTCGGAGGACATGGTGACGTGGGACACAATTCCCGATTATGTCTGGACCAGCCAGACGCTGAGTCAGTTGAAGCAGTATGGCAGCAGCTTCTGGGCACCGCAGGTAACCCGTATCGGGGGGCGTTGGCTCATGTATCTCACGTGCTACGGCAATTCCTCGGCCGATCCCTCCATCGTGGTGCTCACCCTCGATTCCGAAACATTTCCAACCAGCGAGGGCTTGCACGGTCCCTGGTCGCTGAATGGAGTCATCACCAGTAGCAGGGAGAACCAGATTATCGACACCATCGATCCATTTGTGACCGAAGATACCATCTCTGGACGCGTGTGGATGTTCTTTGGCAGTACAGGTCGCAACTACCGGGTTGAACTTGCTGCCGATGGTCTGAGTCTTTCCGATAGCGCTACGTTCACTCATGTGGCAGGTCTTTCTTTGGCCGAAAATCCCAGGCGAAACAAGGTTTTCGAAGGAGCCTACCTCTACTATCACGACGGCTATTGGTACTATTTCGTGAGTGCTGGCCTGTATTCCAATTACACTTACAATCTCAAGGTGGGTCGCAGCCCCTCCATCGATGGCACATTTGTCAGCAGGTCGGGTTTGCCAATGACGGAAGGAAATGCCACGACGTTGCTTTCGACCACCTCTGATGAGAAGGACTTCTTCGGACCTGGACACTGTGGCGAACTCTTTGAGGACAATGATGGTCGTACATATATATATTATCATTGCCATGCCAAGGATGTGCCCATCTCCGTAGCAGGCTACATTCCGCGCGCGTTGATGCTCCAGCAGATCTATTGGGACGAAGAGGGCTGGCCTTATTTCGAAGACGGCAAGCCGCTTGCCCAGGAGACATGGCCGAATCTGGGAGACGATTCCTTCCAGGACCTGCCTTCCTTTGGCGAAGAAGGGGAGCTGGGAGCTGCTACAATCTTTACACTGACAGGCCAGCCGATCAAGACCGCGTCCTCTCGTGGTTTCCATATTATCCGTTATCCGGATGGAACCGTCCGCAAATCATTCGTGATTGAAAAATGACAAAATAAATCATCTAACCAATATTCCATTAATTTTTTTATTCATCAAAACAAATGAAACAGTACAAAGTTCTAAGCTTAATGCTTTTGGCATTACTGTCTTGTGGAATCCTCCGTGCCGAGGAAACCAAGTTCTTTTCCAACCCCGTCTTCGCTCACGACTGGGCTGACCCAGATGTCTGGCAGGGCGATGATGGCAATTTCTACACGTTTTCGACTGCAGGAGCAAAGTATTCCGGTGGTCAGGCTAAATTCCTCTGGTCGGAGGACAGGATCCGCTGGGATACCATCCCCGATTATGTTTGGACCCTCGAGACCCTTTCTCAGATCAAGAAATATGGCGACAACATCTGGGCTCCACAGGTAGTCAAGGTCAAGAACCAGTGGTTGATGTATCTGTCATGCTATACGTCTGAATCCAAGTCGGCCATCGTCGTGCTCAAGCTAAACTCCGAAACCTTCCCAACCAAAGACGGTCTGCATGGCCCCTGGACCTTCCATTCCGTTTTGACCCAGTCGTCTGTTTCGAAAATCAACGACACCATCGACCCGTTCGTTGTGGAAGATCCCGAAACGGGCAAGGTATGGATGTTCTTTGGAGGTGTTGGCCGGGTTCATCGCGTTGAACTGGCCTCCGATGGTCTGAGCCTGGCAGAGGAGACTCCGACCTATACACATGTGGCTGGTCTGAAAGATTCGGACGACCGCACCCGTGAAAAAGTCTTCGAGGCATCGTCGCTTTACTATCGTGACGGCTACTGGTATCTCTTCGTAAGCTCAGGTTTCTATTCCAACTATTCATACTCCCTGAAGGTGGGACGCAGCGAGACGCTGACGGGCGACTTTGTTGACAAGAATGGTAATTCGATGAAGAATGGCTTGGCTACAACCATCCTTTCGACCCCCAAGTCGAGCACCGATTTCTGGGGACCTGGTCATAATGGTGGCATCTTCGACGACATTGAGGGTCGTACCTATATGTACTACCACTGCCATGCCAAGGACGTGCCTGTCACTGTTGCTGACTATACGCCACGTGCCCTGATGCTCCAGCAGATGTACTGGGATTCAGAAGGCTGGCCTTACTTCAAGAATGGTAAGCCTGTTGCAAGTGAGGAGTGCCCGGCTTACACTAACTCGTACTTCGAATTCGAGGTGCCCTCTTCCGGATGGGCTACTATCTATCTGCCCTTCGCATTCGAGATTCCCGAAGGCATGGAGGTCTATACCCCACATGCAATCCAGTCGAATGTCCTTCACATTACGCGGGTTGAAAAGACCAAGGCTAATACTCCTTACCTCGTCAAGGCTCCCACGGGCAATTACGATTTGAGCGGTTATTCACGCGATACCATCGACAACCGGATGAATGGCCTGCTTGTTGGTTCTCACAAGGAGATTGCTGCACCAGCCGGCACTTATGTGCTTGACAACGGAACGCAGGGCACAGGCTTCTATCGTGCAGGTTCCTACACAGTGCGTGCTCACCAGGCCTACCTGCAGACCGATTCAACCGACCCGTACTTCCTCTGCGAAAACTTCAGTGGTCTTGAGGCCATCTCATCCAACGAGTCTGGTCGCATCGAGGCAGTTTATAACCTCAATGGCCAGAAGCTCAATGGCATGGAGCAGGGCATTTCGATTATCCGCATGTCTGACGGCACCGTCCGTAAGGCAATTGTGGTAGAATAATTGTTCAACACTCCCTTGGATCTGCTCTACACCATAATCATCCCTCATTACAATACACCCGAACTCCTCATGCGCTGCTTGGAATCAATCCCGGTGCGCGAGGATGTTCAGGTGATTGTAGTTGATGATTGCAGTCCGGATGCAAGTAGTTATCTCCAAAAATATCCCGCCCTTAGCCGTCCTTTCCTCGAATTCTATCGAACGGAGAAAGGCGGCTCGGCGGGACGTGCACGCAATGTCGGGCTTCGTCATGCCCGTGGCCGATGGTGCCTCTTTGCTGATGCCGATGACTATTACGAGGACGGTTTCCTCGATGTCATTGGCCAGGCGCTTGACGACAAGCTCGACATTCTATATTTCAACGTATCAGGCATAGGCGAACGCGCCCAGCTTCATCAGCGCATCTTTGACCTCTATCTTTCCAATCAGGACACAACGGAAGTGCGCTACCATATCTGGGCACCTTGGAACAAGGTCATAGCTCGCAGTTTCATTGAGGATAATCGGTTGAGCTTCGAGGAAATACCCGTAGGAAACGACGCCCTGTTCTGTCTGGAGGCCAGTCGGGTGGCTCGACGATACCGCATCATCGATGATCACCTCTATTGTCTCACCGACAATGCTGCCAGCCTTTCGTTCCGCGCTATGACTTTCGAGCGCGAAATGGATTATACCCGGGTGCGTATCCGCATCAATCGTTTCCTGGCACGTCTGGGGCTGCATTTCCGTTACGGCTACCACGTCTTCAGCATTCCGCGAGCTCAGCGTTTCTGGCAGCAATATGGTTGGCGATGTTGTCTGCAGTATGTTTGCTACGTATCGTGGCACTATGGCTTGATCCGCGCTCTTGCCTACAACATTCGTCGCCGTAGGTTCCAGGCGTCTCATCCAGACCTCATTTATTGTGACTGATTCCACCGTTACCATTGCCATTCCTGTGTTCAATGCGGAGGCAACCGTCGGGCGTTCGTTGCTTTCGGCGCTCGATCAGGACTTTGCCCTCCCCTATGAAGTGCTGGTAATCGACGACTGTGGCACCGACAGGAGTATGGAGATTGTCCAACAGACGGCTGATCATCATCCTCGATGCAACATGGTCCGAACGGTCCGACATCCCGAGAATCGAGGGTTAGGAGCGGCTCGCAACACGGCTATCGACGAAGCTCGGGGGAAGTATCTTTTCTTCCTCGATGCTGATGACTGGATGTTACCTGATGCTTTGTCGCATCTCTATGACTTGGCTGAACGCGAACAGGCTGATGTCACGGCAGGTTCCACCGATTGCTGCCAGCAGGGCCAGACGAGTCCGCACTATCAGCTCACACCGCAAGTTATCC
>JAEEUA010000023.1 GCA_016286775.1 Bacteroidales bacterium | reverse complement strand
ACCACCAGTATACATGATCTTACAACCCATGGGACGTACAGCCACGCCTTGTTACCAAGTGTGCGGTGAGCTCTTACCTCGCCTTTTCACCCTTACCCCTTGCGGGGCGGTTATTTTCTGTTACGTTGTCCTAAACGTCGCCGCCTACCGGCCATTAACCGGCATGGAGCCCTATGCTGCCCGGACTTTCCTCTCACGCGTTGACAGCGTGAGCGACAGACGTGCCTACTGCGCGCGCAAAGATACGCAAAATAATTTAAAATGAATGTAAACGGAGTACAAAATTTTAAATCTTGGCCCCTTTTTTAATAGAAAATGTTAAAATTTTGTCCCATTTTAACTTAATTCGGTTAAACTTGTGTATCTTTGCAGCGTCAAATAGGACAAAAAGCAAAAAGTAAAAACAAAAACAAACAATAAAAGTTATGAAAACAAGTGATGTTTTAAAGCTCTTAGGAGCAATGGTTGTTGTGAGCGGTGTCACAGCCGCTGTCACATTTAAGGTTATGGAGAATAGCAGGATGGGCGGTTTGGCCCAGGAGGATTCTTCGATTTCGCTTACCCCAGCGGGATTCTTCACCACATCGACAGGTTCGGTAACAGATAACGATTTCACGCGTGCAGCCGAAAAGACGGTCAATGCCGTTGTCGGCATCACCAACAAGCAGGTACGCCAGGCCCAGTCGTTCGGTGGCATGAACGATCCTTTCTTCGACTTCTTCTTCGGCCAGCGCGGTCAGCGCCAGCAGGAACCACAGTCCAGCGATCCTACTCCAGTGGGCGCCGGTTCGGGCGTGATTATTTCGAGCGATGGCTATATCGTGACCAACAATCACGTGATTGACAAGGCCGACGAACTGACCGTTACCCTCAACGATCGTCGTCAGTTCACAGCCACGATTATCGGTACCGATCCCACCACCGACATTGCCTTGATCAAGATTGATGCCAAGGATCTTCCGACCATCCCCATGGGACAGAGCGATGCGCTGAAGATTGGCGAATGGGTACTTGCCGTCGGCAATCCGTTCAATCTGACCAGTACCGTTACAGCCGGTATCGTCAGCGCCAAGGCCCGTAGCATCAGCGTCGGCAACAGCAAGATGGGTATCGAGAGTTTCATCCAGACCGATGCTGCCGTGAATCCGGGTAACTCAGGCGGAGCCCTGGTCAATACGGCTGGTGAACTTGTCGGCATCAACACGGCCATCTATTCCCAGACAGGCAACTATGCCGGCTATTCCTTCGCCGTTCCATCGAGCATTGTCAGCAAGGTGGTTACCGACTTGAAGCAATATGGTACCGTGCAGCGTGCATTGCTCGGCATCATTGGTGGCGACGTGAATGCCGATGTTGTCAGCCAGAAGGACCTGAAGGTCAACGAAGGCGTCTATGTCGATCAGGTTTCGGAGGATGGTGGCGCTGCTGAGGCCGGCATCAAGCCTGGCGATGTCATCACATCGGTAAATGGTACAACCATCAATACGATGGCACAGCTTCAGGGCGAGATTGCCCGTTATCGTCCAGGCGACAAGGTGAAGGTTGTTATCGATCGCAAGGGTGACACGAAGAACTTCACCGTTACGCTCAAGAACACCAAGGGCAACACCGATGTTATCCAGACCAAGGGCATCGACAAGCTTGGCGCAACGTTCAAGAACCTTACGGCCCAGGAACTCATCCGCTATGGTGTGCGCACAGGCGTTCAGATCGATAAGCTTGAGACCAATGGACTCTTCTATCGTGCAGGTCTGCGTGAGAAGATGGTCATCATCAAGATCAACGATCAGGCTGTCAAGAGCGACAAGGATATCGAGAATATCTTCAACCAGCTCACCACCAAGCGTTCGGCAGATCAGGATCCGGTAATGTTCATAGCAGCCGTGACGGCCCAGGGCCGTGTGGGCTACTTCGCAGTCGATCTTTCGAAGTAAATGCTAATTCCTAAAAGTTGGGGGCGTGTCACCATTGCGTGATACGCCCCCAACTTGTTATTTTAAACCTCTAGATTATCTGGAATTACTAGAGGCTCTAGAGAATCTAGAAAGTCTAGCCTCTCGAGAATATCTTGTCCACAAAGCTCCCGAATCATCATTCATACTTCTTGAGGTAAGCCTGTCGGCAGGCACCGAAGTTGAAATAGACACCTCGTACCTCTTCGGCATTGGGCTGCACCTTCAGATATTCGACATGATCGTTGCAAAGCGAGTCGGATTCGATGAGAAGGCCGAGGCGGTTCAGCACCTCGTACTCATGTTCCAGGTTGATGACGTGAATTGCATCATCGACGTTGTTGCCGTCACCGCTCGAAACGATGGCATCGAGCAGGGCATCCTGCTTGTTGTTCCACAGCGTGTAGCTTACCGTATCCTTTAGTTCCAGGTAGGAGAACGAAAGGGTCGAAATGGCGAGCAGGTCGAAAGGATCGTCTTCGAGGGCTGCATGTGCCACCTTGATGGCCTCGGCACAAGCCATCTTGCTGCCATTTGTGTTGACCAGTTCGCGCCGTATCTCGAAAAGTTTCTCCCTCTCCTTGTGATAGGGGACAAAGTCCTCCTGGAGGGTGAAGCCGTAGTAGAGGCAGCGGTACTGCTCAAGAGTGAGCGTCGTATCGTTCTCGAGATAGCGCTTCATGAGCAGCGGATAGTAGTTCGGGCTCTTGCTGTTCTGGATCGATGTGCGTATCTCGCGATAGTTGGGAGCAACTACCTCCTGTGCAGCAGCATGTCCGGTCAACAAGGCCAGCACCACCGACGTAAAACCTATCTTGTTTGTTATTTTCATTCTTCTATTCTTCTATTTATAGGGCGGAATGGCGTTATAACGGTATTTTGGGATGACGTTATTTCGGGATAGCGGAATATCGGAATATCGTGATACCGGAATACCGGAATATCGTACTTCCGTAATTCCGAAATATCGGAAACCCCAGGAATATTCCGAAAGCCTTTAGAACGGGGCATCTTCAGGTGGAGTATCGTCGAAACCTCCCGGCGTTGGCACATCGAAGCTTGTGGGCTGTTGGGTCATGTCAGGTCGGTGTTCGTCGTTCATTCGGGATTTCAGTTCCTTGCTTCCATTCCATGGGGTCAGGGTAGAGTCGAGGCTGGTGTCCTCGTCCATGTTCTGGAATCGAACGAATTCGCCACGGAACTTCAGCTTGATGTCACCCACCGAGCCGCTACGATGCTTGGCAATGATGATTTCAGCAAGACCGCGCAGGTCGTTGCCCTTCTCGTCCTCGTAGATCTTGTAGTATTCGGGGCGGTGAATGAAGCACACCATGTCGGCATCCTGTTCGATGGCACCCGACTCGCGGAGGTCGGCGAGCTGAGGACGCTTGCCTTCGCCTTGGCGTGTTTCGACGCCACGGTTCAGCTGCGACAGCGCGATGATCGGGATGTTCAGTTCCTTGGCGAGACCCTTGAGCGAACGCGAGATGGTCGAAACCTCCTGCTCGCGCGAACCAAACTGCATGCCGGCGGCTGTCATGAGCTGCAGGTAGTCGATCATGATGATCTTGACGCCATGCTCACGCACCAGACGGCGAGCCTTGGTGCGCAACTCGAAGACCGACAGACCGGGCGTGTCATCCACAAAGATGGGAGCGCCCTGCAGGCGGGAGATGCGTGTGGTCAGCTGGGTCCATTCTTCGGTTGACAACCTGCCGCTCTTCACTTTTTCGCCCGTGATTTCGCAGACGTTCTGAAGCAGACGGTTCACGAGCTGCAGGTTACTCATCTCGAGGCTGAACATGCCCACGGGGATGTTGTAATCGACGGCCATGTTCTTGACCATCGAGAGCACAAAGGCGGTCTTGCCCATCGCCGGACGGGCCGCGATGATCACCAGGTCGGTGTTCTGCCATCCGGATGTGATCTTGTCGAGGTCATGATAGCCCGAGGGCAGACCTGACAGACCGTCTTCGCGGTTTGCTGCCTGCTCGATTTTCTTGAGGGCTTCCTGAATGACGGGGTCGATCTGTACAACGTCCTTCTTGATGTTATGCTGCGAGAGTTGGAAGAGCTCGCCCTCGGCCGTCTGCATCAAGGCTTCGATGTCGGTAGTCTCGTCGAAGGCCTGTGTCTCGAGTTTGCCGGCATAGTTGATCAGCTGGCGGGCCAGGGACTTCTGTGCAATGATGCGAGCGTGATATTCGATGTTGGCGGCCGAGCCTACCTTGCCGGTGAGGGTGGCAATGTAGTAGGCGTCACCCACCTCAGCCAGGGTGCCGTTCAGTCTCAGGCGGTTGGTCACCGTCAGCATGTCGATGGGTTCCTGGTTGAATGCCAGTTCCTGGATGGCTGCGAAGATCAGCTGGTGCTTGTGGTCGTAGAACGACTCGGGTTTCAACAGGTCGGAGATGACCGAATAGGCATCCTTTTCGAGCATAAGGGCACCGAGCACAGCCTCTTCGACCTCTATGGCCTGAGGCTGTACCTTGCCCAGTGCAGGTTGTTGGGGAGCCTGGGTCCTCGTGCTGCGGCGGTTTGATGCGGCTCCGCCGTTATTGTTGAAGTTGTTTGTCGGCATTATGCTGATTAAAGACTAGCAAGCAGACCCTTCTTGCGGCGACGCATCTCGTTCTGGTTGGCCAGTTCTTCGTCGATGAGGATGCGACCACAGTACTCGCAGGTAATAATCTTCTTGCGGCGTTTAACGTCAATTTGACGCTGAGGCGTAACCTTGTTGAAGCAGCCCGAGCACGACTCGCGCTCGATGGGCACAATGGCCAGGCCGTTGTGAGCCTTGCGATGGATGCGTGTAAACATGCTCATCAGGTTCTTGTCGGTCATCGAGTTCTCGATTTTCTTGGCCTTTTCGCGCATCACTTCCTCCTCGTTGCGGGTTTCGGCGATGATTTCGTCCAGTTCGCCCTTCTTGGTCTCGAGGTCGGTGCGGCGCTCCTCCACTTCCTTGCGGCAGTTGGCTTCGCGCTCTTCGAGCAAGGCAATCTGATCGAGGTTCTCGCGGATACGCTTGTTGGCCAGTTCGATCTCCAGACCCTGGTACTCGATCTCCTTGGTCAGGAACTCATACTGCTTGTTGTTCTGCACGTCGTCCTGCTGACGGGTGTACTGCTCAATCAGCTCCTCAGCCTGGGAGATCTTCTCCTGCATCTCCTGGATCTTGTGGTGGCAGTTTTCGATGTCCTCGTTGAACTTGCTGATACGGTTGTTCAGGTCCTCCACTTCGTGCTCCATATCCTCAACCTCCTGTGGCAGCTCGCCACGCAGGCCCTTGATACGGTCGATTTCCGAAACATAAAGCTGCAGCTTGTAAAGGTTAGCCAGCTTCTCTTCTACACTGAGTTCTTTTTCAATCTTTGGCATAATACTATAAAAATAACAATTAACAATTGATAATTAACAATTATTATGGGGACACAAAAAAGCCATATACCCGTCGTTTTTGGTCTAAACCATTGGTCATGACGTAATTTTGTCATAACCTCTGGTCACCATTCCCATTCGGCCGAGTAAATCAAGCCGCCTGGGCGGACGTTTATATAGCATCTTTTGTCTTTTAGCGGTTGCAAAGATAGGACAAAAAAGCTAAAAAACCAAATTTTTTTGTCGTTTTATCATTTTTTTTTGCAAATAAGGAATAAATGTCCTAATTTTGCGTTTGGTATTTGACAAAAATCAAGATTGTTCAAAATTCATAACTAAAACAATAAAATTATGAAAAAACTGATTCTTTCGGCCATCGTTCTGTCGATGGCAACAATGAATGTAATGGCAGAAGATGCTGCCGAAGATGCCAACAAGCATTGGACCAAGTCGGGCAATGCCAGCCTGCAGTTCACTCAGGGCTATGTCTCGAAGAACTGGTACAAGGGTGGCGTGTCAAGCTTCGCCCTGCTCGGAACGGCTGACTACACCTTTAATTATAAGTACAACAAGTTCGCATGGGACAACGCCATCGAGGCAAAGCTCGGATTTGTGAACGCCAGCAGCCAATACCGCACGTTCATCACCAACAACGACATTCTCAAGTGGACCTCCAAGCTCGGTTACCAGGCCACCAAGAACTGGTACTACACCCTGCAGGGCATCGGACAGACTCAGTTCTGCACCGGCTGGCAGGAGGATAACACTACGAAAGATGTGACCGAGGTTTCGAAGTTCCTCAACCCTGCCTATGTCAACGTTTCTGTCGGTATGGACTGGAAGAAGGAGACCGAGAAGATCAAGTTCTCAATCTACATCTCACCCTTCGGCTACAACCTCAAGTTTGTCGGCGATCCCCGTCGAGCCTACGATCCAGATGGCGTCTGGCATAAGGGTCGCATCGATGGCACCCAGTTCGGCCTGCATCCCGGTGACTTCAACCTGTATGACTTCGGTGTTGGTTCGAAGGCTACCTTGGAGTATAAGGTCAGCAAGTATCTGACATGGAGCAGCCAGGCCACCTATTATTCTCCACTTTGGGACTGCGGCAAGTACAAGAACAACGTCTATACCGAGGTCGATTGGGAGAATACCTTCGATATGCCGCTCAACAAGTATTTCTCGACCAAGCTCTACACGCACCTTCGTTTCGACGACTCTGTAGGTCCAGCCAACAAGGGCGAGGGTTGGGGTTACTTCCAGTTCACCGAGCTCCTCAGCTTCGGTCTTTCTTACAAATGGTAAGGTAGAAAGGATACTAAGGGAATTGAAGGGTTTTATAGGGATATTAAAGGACGAATGTATCTTGAGTCCCGATTTGTCAGGCAGTACTAACGTCCCTTCCTATCCCTTAATATCCCTACTTATCCCTAAGTATCCCTTGAAAAATGAATCTTTGTGACATCGCTTGCGCCATCGAAGCCTTTGCGCCTCGTGAGTTGCAGGAATCGTATGACAATGCTGGCCTCCAGTGCGGTGATCCCCGCATGGAGGTCAGCTGCGTCCTTACTTGTCTCGACATCACCGAGGAAGTGATTGAGGAGGCACATCAGCGCCACTGTCAGATGGTGGTGAGTCATCATCCGCTGCTCTTCCATGGGCTGAAGGTCGTCAATCCCGAGAGCGACTACATCAGCCGTATCCTCATGGCTGCCATCCGTTATGGTATCGGCATCTACAGCGCCCACACCAACCTCGACAAGGCTCAGGGAGGTATCAATCATCGTTTGGCAGCTTTGCTCGAACTGAATGATGTATGTCCGATGTCGGAGTGCGGCGTCGTCGGTACCTTGCCAAACTCAATGGAGACGCACGAACTGCTCCAATTCATTCAGCAAAAGCTCACACCCCTTGGTGCCGATTCAACTTCGGCATGCCATCTGCGTTATAACCGCGAGTCCCGTGTTACAAGCATCCGGCGCCTTGCCCTTTGCGGAGGCTCAGGCAGCGATTTCATCGCCGAAGCCGAGTCATTGGGTGCCGATGCCTATCTCACGGGAGAAATGCACTATCACAGTTGGTTTGGCCATCCCGACATCCTCCTCATCGAGGCCGGTCATTTCGAGACCGAGCAGATTGCTCCCTCCCTCCTCGCCGATATCATCTCAGAGGCTTGTCCTGACGTGGAATGTCTCACGTCCAACTGCCACCATAGCCCGACAATGTTCGTCTGATGGGCTTTGAAGGAAGCCAGACGGATAGTTGCTATTCCATCAAAATCAAAATATGATGATCACATATCCAAACAAGAAAGCTCTCGTTACTTTCTTTTTATCGGTGTTGTTAGCTTTTGTACTCTGCGGATGCAGTAGCGACGGCATATCGGACACCTATTGGCGCAACGACAAGACGGGCGACTGGCTGATAGGTCTGACCGAGGACAAGGTGATTTACGACTGCAAGGTGTGGGACATCGCAAGGATGGACGAAAGCGATGGGACGTTCATCATACAAGCAAAAATTGATTTGGACAGCCTCGACATCATCCTCGGCAGCGAGCAGAACGGCAAGCGCAACATCACCATCGGCGATAAGCAATTCGATTGCAGCCTTATCGACAACGGCTGGTATCTGTCCGACTACCCCGAGAAGGACTCCTGCGCTACGATTGTCGACAACCACTACGCAGAGGGTGACAGCGTGACCATCATCGGATGGATACGTCCCCTGCCAGCAGTCGTGAACTGGCTGAAGAACAAGATTGATGATAACGAGAGGAAAGGCAATGAGGTTGTCGTAAAGATGATGGCCAATATCCTGACAGGCGAAGAGCCATCTTTCTCGGTACCGATAGATTCAGATGGCCATTTCGTGCTGAGGATGCCGATAGAGAACACAACTTTCTTCTATCTGGATTGCAGCCTATGGTCGGTGAGAGTTGTGGCCGAACCTAACGAGACGTATTTCCTGATGATAGATCCTCAGAAAAAGAAGAAGCTCTTCATGGGAAAGAACGCCCGTTTGCAGAACGAGGTCAATGCTCATAGCCTCTCTATAAAGTCATATGGAATAGATACTTTGGAGAAGATGGGAAGTGTTATGGATATTCTCGAGCGCGTCAAGATACAGACAGAAGAAAGTATGCAGGAACTGGATGAAGTGTGCCGCCAGCATCCCACGCTCTCAGAAAGGTATCGTGTTTTCTGTCGAAACAAGATATTGACCAACTATGCCTACATCTTGACCCAGGGTATGTATCTCGCGCCTAACTATGAAGTGCCGGAGGGATACAGCAAGGTCGTGGAAGAGAGCTACTGGAAGGAATTATCCGAACCTTACTCGATGGATGCCTGCGAATTCACGCACTTCTTCCGTGACTATCGTTTCCGTTTGGAAGAAGCAGCTCGGGACAAGATTGTCTATTCAATGAAATGGATCATGGACCAGGCCGAGAAGGACGGTATCGTCAACTTGTCAGCCAAGGACAGGGAAGCTATCAGACAGTATGACGAGGCTTTCCCTGCATATTGGGAGAAAAGGGAGAGTGCTCCCGATAGCTTACAAGAGGCAATTGACGATGAGTTTGGCAAGAACGATTTCGTGAAAGCCGTTGTCGCTATACAGAACCGAAGCCCCAAATACGAAGACTACTCACACCAAAAGTTTCGGATGCGCGAACTGGAGCAGATGGTGAAAGTTATGAACGAACGCGAATGGTCAGCGACGGCACAAGACATCATGCTCTGCCAACTCCTCCGCTACGACATCGACTGGAGTCGCAAGCCGCTCGGCCAAGAAATCCTTGCTTTTGCCGACGAGCACATCCATATGCCCGCAGCCATCAACGCTGTACATGCCATCAACGACAAATATGAGCAGATAGGCCAGCGCAAGCTCTCGAATGAGGACAATCTCAAGTCGAACGATGCCGTGAAGGACATGAGCGAAGGCGAGAAGATTCTCCGTAAGATTATCGAACCGTACAAGGGCAAAATCATCCTCGTCGACATTTGGGGTACATGGTGCGGCCCCTGCAAGATGCGCCTCCAACATTCGCAGGAGGAATACGAGCGGTTGAAAGATTTCGACCTCGTTTATCTTTACCTCTGCAACCGCAGTAGCGACGATTCGTGGAAGAATGTCATCAAGGAGTACAAGGTGGAGGGCGAAAATGTGTTTCACTACAACCTGCCCGACCAGCAGCAAAACGCCATCGAAAAATTTATCGGAGTGAAAGGTTATCCCACCTACAAGCTAATCGACCGTGACGGCACTTTGCTCGACGTCAACGCCGACCCGATTGACCTTGACGCACTTGCTGGATTGTTGGGAAGGATGAATTGATTGCTTTTTTCATTCAAAAGATGAAAAAAGCAGCTATTTTGATTGTAGAATTGAAAAATGTATTATATTTGCAGCGAAGAATCATCTGCATAACCGAATTTGCTAACTGACTCTATAAATGAAAAAACTTATTTATTTCCATGGCTTTGGTTCTTCAGGAGAAGGAAGTACAGTGAGAACTCTTAGAGAACTGTTACCTCAATGGACTGTTATCGCACCTGACATTCCTGTTGATCCTAAAGAAGCGTTACCCTTTTTGAAGATGTTATGTGAAAGGGAGCAGCCCAATGTGATTGTTGGCACCAGTATGGGTGGAATGTATGCTCAACAAATGCATGGATTTAGGCGTATTTGCGTTAATCCTGCGTTCGATCTGCCCCAACATAAAGATATTTTGTATGAAGGCACCTTTGAGTTCTTCAATCCGCGGAAGGATGGAAAAACTACTTTCACTATCACAACCGAAATCATCCAACATTTCGCTGAGATGGAGGCGCACCAATTTGACGGCATTACCGATGAAGACCGTGTGAATGTCTATGGCCTTTTTGCAGACAACGACACCACAGTCAATTGTGAGGACATCTTTCTACAACACTATGAGAATGTAGTTCATTTCCATGGGGAGCATCGTTTGAATAGGCATGTCGTTGAAGAGACGTTGATACCATTGATCATATAATTTCATCTTGGAAGGGAAGCTAAGACTGCCAACCTGGAGGACAATATGGACGTATCTACTATTGGACGAAGATGTAGCTCGGTTGCTGAAATAACTGTGTACTTGGCATTATCTGATTAGATTGGGATAATAGTATGACAAATGTTGTTTATTTGCTGATAGCTCTTCTTGTTTGCCACTATTTGGCAGATTTCTGTTTGACATTACCAGTAATGATAAGAGCAAAGTCCGACGGGAGAAAACTATGGCCGATAGTGCTTCATGCCTCTATTCATGCTGTGCTGATGGGTTTATGTCTGTTGATATATGGCGTAGAATGGCAGATGCTATTGTTTTTGATGATGATAGAACTGGTTTCACATTTCGTTATAGATGTATCTAAAACTCGAGTATCTATCCGATTCCCATTTTTGTCAGACAATCGACATAAACCATATTGGATGTTGTATGGATTAGACCAATTACTTCACCAAATGGTGGTGATAGTTATTTGGTATTCTGCTATACACTAAGAAAGTTTTCACTTTTTATTTTTCCAGAAATAACTTGGCCTTTTTCTTCATCGAAGCATAGAATATGGATAGAATTCGCGGCAAAGAGCTTTGAAAAGATGTTCCAATTGACTCTTGTTTCAGCCACAATTGGCCCCTGAATGGGCCATCATGGTGATCTTTTCCTTACAAACGAGGCCCGGATACTGAAAAAATGTCCCGCTGAAATGTGCTCTGAGAATGGGGAAAAGTATTGGAACAAGGAGGTTTTATATGTCTTTTGATGCCTATGAGAGCAGAATTTTTATGATTTCTGGTCGTTTTTCAAGGTTTTGCATCATAGGGAAAGAGCATCTACTTTTTTGTATTTTGTTGTAATTCAGCCTTTTAGATGATTTGTAAAACTCAATTGTTCCAATTGTTCCAGTTGTTCCAGTTATTTTTTGATAGTGTAGAAGTCCAATTTAACCTTTCTTTTCTTATATAACTATCTATATATTAATTATATATATATTATAAATAAGGGGTTGGTCTTCGATTTTGATATGCTTAAAATTAATTGGAACAACTGGAACAACTGGAACGCTCGGTCTCTATCTTACTCTCCTATAAGGTCTTTTATAGCCGGACGTATTGTCTCTCCTTAAAAAACTAAACTATTCCTTGAAAAGATCTTCAGCGGTTACTATATTTTGAACACAATATTGGTGCTTGTTTTGTTTCACGCCGTATGGCGTAATGAACGTCAAATGAATTGCTACGCGTTTTCTAAGTTGTATTATTGGTCCTATTTGTACACAAGCGTTACCATATTGTCACGAGATGGCATCAAGTGTCCAAAGGCAGTACAATTTTGTGATGGGAATTGTACTAAGTGTACGCAAGTGGTGCAATCTTGCTGTGAGATTGTATCAAGTGTACACAGGCAGTACAATATTGCGACGAGATTGTATCAAGTGTACACAAGCAGTACAATATTGCGACGAGATTGTATCAAGTGTACACAAGTAGTACAATATTGCGACGAGATTGTATCAAGTGTACACAAGCAGTACAATATTGCTGCAGTCGTTGTACTTTCTGTCCACAAGTAATCCAATTTTGCGGCGATATGGTACTATCCGTCCGCAAGTAGTGCAGCGGTGAAATATTTTGGCTTTCGCCATCCAATGGAGCTTCTTTCTTGAAAGAATAAACATATCCTCGCAGGATAATCGATTTCACATCTCCTTTCCCATGGTTGAACATGAAAATAAAGTTAAAAATCAGGAGGTTTTGATTGTAGAACCAAAATTCTCTTTATCTTTGTAGCGAAAAAAACAAAAAAATATAAATGGACAATGAATATATTAATTTCGCTTTTCCTGATTATTCAAGCCTCTTTTATATTTGTCGCCCATGTGGATTATTCGAGGAAGGATATACCCATGTACAAGCATAGTTGTTCTGGTCGGCCTTTTTTGCTCAGCCAGAATAATAAATGCGATTACCTTATAACATGATTAATTATAGTCTTGCAAATAATATGAAAGTAAAACAAAACTTGATTGGTTGTTGTTTTTTGGGCTTCTTTGGCTTCTTAGGCTGTATCTTGATTGCTTTAATCATAATAGCAGTCTATACTACACCACAAAATAAGAATCTCTACTATATTCCAAAAGAAGGCTTCTACATCAAAGTGGAAAGATCGGTAGGGCAACATTTTGGACGTATTTATGTGGGTAAAACAAAAGATGATATAAAAAACAAGTGTGACTATTTTGATTATAAGCATACTGACCAAAGAGGTGATTATTCTATATTGATAAAAAAGAAAGGGACTGATTCTATCTATGTTCAGAGCAGTTGTGCAGATGACTTTCGATTAATGAATTCCACATCTTTTGTTTTTTCTAGAATTGAGGACAAGGATTGTAATAGTACACTTGATAAAACTGTGAGAAGAATTGCCAATAATCCTTCTGATTATTGTGTCCTGTTAATTGACTGGAATCAATATTGGCATGAATCCAATGATATATTGTTATGGGATAACTATACAGATTATTATAAGTGGGATGTGCGTTGTGAAGACAATTATGTATCAATACCTGCTATAAATGAATAGTGCTGCGAGATTGTATCACTAGGTAACCTCTTTGCGGAAAACAGTTCAGAAACCAGAATTTCCTTTATCAAAGTGCCGCATGACCAATCTTGGCCAAGATTGGTCATTCTTCGATGGGAGCATGACCAATCCTGGCACAAAATGGTCATGGAATGATTTGCGGCATAACCAGTCCTGGCACAAAATGGTCATGGAATGATTGCGGCATAACCAATCCTGGCACAAAATGGTCATGGAATGATTGTGGCATAACCAATCCTGGCACAAAATGGTCATGGAATGATTGCAGCATAACCAATCCTGGCACAAAATGGTCATGGAATGATTGCGGCATAACCAATCTGCGCCAAAAATGGTCATGGAACGATTGCGGCATAACCAATCCGCGCCAAGAATGGTCATGGAATGATTGAAGGCATAACCAATCCGCGCCAAGATTGGTCATGAAACAATCGCGGCATAACCAATCTTGGCTCAGAATGGTCATGCCGTGGTTTGAGATAGGTCATTCCTCATTCGGAGTGACTCTTAGCATACAAAAGAATTTAATTAATTAGATGGATTACAGCAGTTTCAGCGCTTCTCCATCAATATCAACGATGGCTTTGCCTCCTTTCTTGAGGCTGCCGAAGAGAATCTCGCGCATCAGCATAGGATTGAGCAGCTGATTGATCTGTCGATCCATTTCGCGCGCTCCCATCTCGCGGGTATAGCCTTTTTGAAGCAGCAGGTCGTGCGCTGCAGGAGTGAGTTCGAGGGTGACATTTCGTGCGGCAAGTCGCTGGCTGAGTTGGCGCAACTTCTTGTCGAGAATCATTCCTGCCATGGTGTGGTCCATGTCGTTGAAGACCACGGTGCCCGAGAGTCGATTGAGGAACTCGGGCTTGAACGTCTTCTTGACCGAGCCGAGCATAGCCTGGCCTGCTGAGACGGTGCTGCCGAAGCCGATGTTGGCACGATGGGCATACTGTGCGCCAGCGTTGGAGGTCATCACGAGGATGACGTGGCGGAAGTCGGCTTTCTGGCCCTTGTTGTCGGTGAGGCGGGCATAGTCCATCACTTGGAGCAGGATATTGTAGATGTCGCTGTGCGCCTTCTCGATTTCGTCGAGGAGAAGCACGCAGTTGGGCGTCTTGCGGATGGCATCGGTGAGCAATCCACCATCCTCGTAGCCCACATAGCCGGCGGGAGAGCCGATGAGCTTGGCCACGGTGTGCTTCTCGGTATATTCCGACATATCGAAGCGCACAAGCTGGATGCCCAGCTCCTGGGCGAGCACACGGCAAACCTCGGTCTTGCCTACGCCCGTGGGACCTACGAAGAGGAGCGAGGCAATGGGCTTCTGGTCTTCGAGCAGACCGGCCTTGCCCATCTGCACGGCTTCGACCACCTGGCGCACGGCATGGTCCTGTCCGTAGATCTGTGCGGTGATGCGCTCGTAGAGTGTTTCGAGGTTCTGGCTGTCCTCCTCGTGCAGCGACTTGGGGTCGATCTTGCAGACACGGGCCAGCACGTCGTTGATGAGGTCTCGATCGACCCATTGTGTCTTCTGCGCCACCATCTTGCCCTTGAGTTTACGCATTAGTGGATGCAGTTCGCGATAGGCACCGGCCTCGTCGATGAGGTCGATGGCCTTGTCGGGCAGGAAGCGGTCGCTGATATGCTTGGCCGAAGCCTCCACCGCATAGCGAAGCACACCTTCGGCATACTTCACGCCATGGAATTCCTCGTACTTTGCTTGCAGCCCTTCGAGGATGCGGATGGTCTCTTCGACCGAAGGTTCGGGTATGTCGATCTGCTGGAAGCGACGCACCATGCCCTTGCTCTTCTGGAAGTAGCGGTTGTACTCCTGGTAGGTGGTGGAGCCGATGAAGCGTATCTGTCCACCTTCGAGGTAGGGCTTGAGCATGTTGGAGCCGTCGAGTGAGCCGTCTCCAGCCGAGCCCGAGCCAACCAGGGTGTGGATTTCGTCGATATAGACGATGGCATTGCCTTCGGCGATAACGCCTTCCATCACAGCCTTGATGCGTTTCTCGAAGTCGCCGCGATAGGTCGTTCCTGCTACCATCGAGCCCATGTCCATCTGGTAGATGGTCGCTCCCCGCAGACGTTCGGGCACATCGCCGCGCTCAATGCGTTCGGCCAATCCATAGACGAGCGCCGTCTTGCCGACACCGGGCTCGCCTACATGCAGCGGGTTGTTCTTTTCGCGTCGGCAGAGCACCTGGATGGTGCGGTCGAGCTCAGCCTCACGTCCAATGAGCGGATTGTGGTCGGCGAGGTGGTCGTTGATGCAGGTGACGAGGTTGCGCCACCTGACGTCACGGTCGGGGTCGCGATCCATGTCACGGTCGCTTGAGATGTCGTCGAAGTCGTCATCGTAGGAATCTTCCTGAGGCGAGGCATGCAGCGGCAGAGTCTCCCCGTTCATTGCCATGACCACGCAATTGAGGAACTCTCCCGGATCGTCGGTAAAGGAGTGGACAATGGCATAAAGCGCTTGCGAGTCTTCGAGGTGCATGATGGCATTGAGGGCATGGGGGATGTCCACCTCGTCATGTCCTGAACTGGCTGCCATCTGTTCGCTGATGGCGATGACCTGGATGAGTTGGGCCGAGGCAAGCAGTTCGTAGTTGCCGACCTCTTCGGGCACTGTGTCGATATGTTGGTCGAGATAGTCCAGAAGATCGACTCGAAAGAGGATTGGATCGACTTGATAACTTGTAAAAATGGCTTCCAGCTCGTCCTGATGCGCAATGCCATAAAGCAGGTGTTCGGGAGTGACGAACTCATGCCTTTTGTCCAATGCTACTTCGAAAGCCATTTCATAGGCGTTGGATAGCCTTTCTGTTCTTTTCATATTGTTTTCTCCTCTATGATTCCAATTGTTAATTGTTAATTATTAATTGTTATTTTTAAAAAGGAAGGTCTCTTTCCTCGGGTTCCCAAGTGAGTTTGAAGGGGAAGCCCTGGTCGCGTGCCATGCGCATGGCCTTCTGGCTCTTGCTGACCGCGATGTCGAGCGTATAGAGGCCGACAGTGGCCTTGCCTTCCTTATGTACTTTGAGCATGAGCTGGTTCGCCTCTTCTTCGGGCTTGAAGAAAACCTTGCGGAGCACATCGACGACAAATTCCATGGTGGTGAAATCGTCGTTGTGCATGATGACGCGGTACATGCGGGGAATGTCGTGCGAGAGACGGGTGCGCTCACGGATGTCGGATTGTTGTTTTGCCATTTCAGAGGGGTTTCAAAAAGTTTCGTCGGATGTTGCGGGTGCCATTGCCGAACTGTACGGTGTAGGAACCTCGTGCTTCGTTGTAGTCCTGGATGATGCCTTCGCCCAGGATGTCGTGCTTGACACGGGTGCCGGGAGTGAGGATGTCTTCTCCTGAGGTGGAGGTGCCGCCCTCGGATGTGGTTTCACCTTGACTGAAATCGAGACCGAGCGAGCGAACCATCTTCGACGACTCCTGCCAGAGCAATTCGTCCATGTCGCCTTCCGTGACGAAGAGGCTGCGCTTGATTTCGCGCAGGAAGCGACTGGGATACTTCGAGAGGCGGGCTGCTGCGCTGAATCCTTCGCTTTCGGTGAGGAAGAGCTCCCGTTCGGCGCGTGTCACGGCCACGTACATCAGCCGTCGTTCCTCCTCTTCGCCGTCGCCCTTGCGTTCGCGAAGTGTCTTCATGCTGGGGAAGATGCCTTCGCTGAGGCCCGTGACAAAGACATAAGGGAACTCAAGGCCCTTGGCTTGATGGATGGTCATGAGGCGCACTTTCGGCCTTGCTTTCTTCGATTGGGCGTTGGCTGTTGGCTCTTGGCCTTCGGCAGCTGCTTTGCCTTGCTTCATTTCGTCCAGGTCCATGTTGGTGTAGAGCGCAATCTCCTGGAGATAGCTGCTGATGGAGAGCACTTCGTCCTGCTGATGGGCCTCTTCGTAGGACTGCACGCTCTGAAGCAGTTCGGTGAGGTTCTCGAGACGGTCGGTGTCATCGTCTTCGCGCAGCAGGTTCTTGTAGCCACTCTCTTCGAGCACCTTGTCGAGCACGTCGCTGATGACGTGGTCGCGGCGCTGCGTACTGACCACAGTGCCGTGCTGGTCGAGGAGGATGGGCAGCTTCATGCGCTCTTCGACAAGCTGGCGGCAGCGCTCGATGAGGTCGATGAAGGCAATCATCGTCTCCTTATAGAGTTCGCGGGCGCTGATGTGGCGTTTGAGTGCCTCGTAGAGTGTGGTGCCATCCTGGTCGGCAAAAGCCTTGAGCCGGCTCAGGTAGGCTTTGCCAACCTTGCGGCTGGGCACGTTGCAGATGCGCAGGAAGGAGAGGTCGTCGCCCTGGTCGATAAGGCGCAGGTAGGAGAGGGCATCCTTGATTTCGGCGCGGTCGAAGAAGCGGACGCTGCCCCAGATGACGTAGTCGATGCCGGCGCGAACCAGGGCCTGTTCGATGTTTCGGCTCAGGTAGCTGGCGCGATAGAGGATGGCGAAGTCACTGAGGGTGGGGGCGGGTTGTTGTTGCTCGGAGCCAAGCTTGGCTCCGAAATCAACAGGAGAAAAGCCAACGGGGGAAAGGCCGGCGGGGGCGATATCGGCATCGTCAGTGTTGGGGCAGAGCGCGCGGATCTTGGCGACGATCCAGCGGGCTTCCTCTTCGTCGCTGCGTCCGTGGAAATGGGTTACCTTGGTGCCGCCGCTGCGGGTGGTGAAGAGATTCTTGGGGACGCGGTTGCGGTTGCGGCTGATGACCGAATTGGCAACGTTGAGGATGGGGGAGGTGGAGCGATAGTTCTGGTCGAGGACGATGGTCTTGTCGTTCTGGAACTCTATGAACATCTTGGGACGAGCGCCACGCCACTCGTAGATGGCCTGGTCGGGGTCGCCCACGATGAAGAGGTTGTGGTGGATGCCCTGCAGCGTTTCGACGATGGTCCAGTCGCTCTTGTTGCAGTCCTGCGCCTCGTCGAGCATGATGTACTCCATCTCGTTCTGCCAGTATTGACACGCGTCGGGGAAACGCTTGAGGATATGGATGGTGAAGAAGATGAGGTCCTGGAAGTCGAGCCCCAGCGTCTTCTTCTGCAGCTGGAGGTAGCGGGCAAAAGCCATCTCGGTGGCCTGCTCGGGCTCGAGGGACGATGGGTCGAAGTGTTCGCTGAGTCCTTCGGTGAGCATCATGCGGTCGATGTAGTTGGGCTGCTGCAGGAAGAGCGCCACCTTGCGGTTGGCTGCCGCATCGAGGAACTGTCCGACAGTTTCGACGGTACGGTTCAACCCCAGTTCCTCCATAACCTGCTTGGCAAGTTGCTTCTGGTCGTCTTCGTCGAGGATGGTGAACGACTTCGGATAGCCGAGGCGATGGATCTCCTGCCGCAGAAACTTGACGCAGAAGCCGTGGATGGTGCAGACGAAATCGTTGTAGTCACCGCTCCCCACGAGTCGGTGGATGCGCTGACGCATCTCCTGTGCTGCCTTGTTGGTGAAGGTGAGGCAGAGGATGTTGGCGGGATCGACGCCCAGCACGTTGACCAGATAGGCATAGCGGCAGGTGAGCGCCTTGGTCTTGCCAGACCCCGCTCCGGCCACCACACGGATTCTGCCTTCGGTGGCCTCTACTGCTTCGCGCTGCCTGCTATTGAGGCTGCTGATATAGTCGTCCATTGTGTCTTTTTGGGAGTTCTCGGAGTACTCGGATTATTCGGAGTATTCAGATTATTCGGAGTACTCAGAGTACTCGGATTATTCGGATTGGGTGGACTTTTTCTGCCAGGATTCCTGTTTGACGAGCCATTCCTCGTAGGTGCGCTTCCAGCGGTTGTGGGTCCACAGCCAATACTGGGGGGCTTCGAGGATGTTCTGTTCAAGGAGACGCGTGTATAGTTCGGTAATCTCGAATTCCTGCGTCTGCTTGCAGTCGCGCGCCATGGGCACGAAACGAACGTTCCAATAGCCGCGACGAGGTCGGGTGACGTGGAGGTAGTAGGCATCCATATCGAACTGACGGGTGAGACGCTCAGCTCCGGTGAAGATGGGTGTCTTGGGATGGTTGAGGAACGGTGTCCAATAGTGTATATTGCGCCAATGAGGCACCTGGTCGGCGATGAATCCGACGAGGATGGGGATGCCCTGCTGCCGATAGCGGACGAAGTGGCGAACCGATTGCTCGACGGGGATGTTGATGTCGCCCATGCGCTCTCGGATGTGCCCCATCAGCCGATCCATGGCGGGGTTCTCAAGCGGATGATACAGTTGGGTGCATAACCCGACCTTCGGGTCAATCCAGAGCTGCAAGGAACTGATCCACTCCCAGTTGCCGTAGTGACCCAGATAGACGGCGCAGTTCTTGCCGCGCTGACACGAATCGATGATGGGCTCGATGTTCTCGAAGACCATGCGACGGCGCATCTCGTCGGGGCTGATGGAGATGAATTTGATGGCTTCGACCATCAGGTCGCAGAAGTAGTGATAGAAGTCCCTCTCAACCTTGCGGAGCTCGGCTTCGGTCTTGTCGGGAAAACTGTCCGTCAGATTACGGCGAACCACGTGCCGACGATAACGCACCAGGCGATAGATGAGCACGTAGAACACATCGGACCAGAAATAGTGCCATCCCATCGGGAGCAGCGATACTGCATAGCCCGGGATGAGGATGATGTAGTAAAGTGCTCGGTAGAAGATATTGTCCTGCTTTTTTGCCATTGTTTTATTTTTTGACTTTTATGACCAAACTGTCGTTCACCATGCGCTGCATATAGCTTTGGATGATGGCCTTTGTGCGCTGGAGACGTGCATTGAGAATGGGTTGGGCAGCGGGGTCGTCCTTGAGGTCGTGAGTCTGGTACCAGTCGCTCAGGATGTCGTAGAGGGCACGGGGCTGCTGTCCGTCGAACTGAAGGAGATAACCGTCCTCGACATACTGATAGATGCCGCCAGCGTAGTTGATGGCCCAGGTGAGGTGGTCGGGGGTGGTAAGCAGATCACATCCGAAGGCGACATAGGGTTTGTCGTAATGGAGGGCTGAGAGGACAGTAGGCATCACGTCGATCTGCTGGGCCACAGCATGGCGACGCTGGGGAGGAACCACTTCGCCCGAAGGGTCGAAGAGGATGAAGGGAGAACCGAAATAACCGAGGTCGGTCTGGTAATAGGCCTGGTCGGTAAGGTTGGTGTGGTCGCCTGTGATGACGAAGAGTGTGCGTTCGTACCATGGCTCGTCGCTGATGCTTTCGAAGAAGCGGCGGAGCGAATGGTCAAGATAACGGATGCACTTGTGCATGGCGATGCCTTCTTCGGGGAAGGTGTCGCGGTATTGCTCGGGGATGGCAAACGGATGGTGCGAAGAGGCCGTAAAGACCGTGGTCATGAATGGTTCGTGCATCTCGGACATCTTCTTGCCATAGAACTGCAGGAACGGCTCGTCCCAGATGGCCCAGGTTCCATCGAAGTCCGCTTCGCCTCCGAAAGCGGGATCGGCATCGTATTCGGTACGACCATAGTAGGCATCGAACCCTGTGGCTCGGCTGAAGGCCTGGAAGCCCATCGAACCGTTTTGCGCACCGTGGAAGAATGCCGTCGTATAGCCTTTATTGCCCAGGCAGCGTGCTAAGCCTCCCACTTCGTTGAGCGAAGCGGAAGTGAGGAAGAAAGGTTCGACAAACATGGGTATGCCGCTAAGGATGGAGGGCATGGCATCGATGGACTTGCGTCCGTTGGAAAACGACCAGTCGGTGGTGAAGGCATGGCGACAGATCTGGTCGATGAAGGGGGTATATCCCCGATAGTCATCGCCGCATTGTCCGAGGTCGTTGAGAGCTCCAATGTATTCGCGGCCCAGACTCTCGACGATGATGACGACAACGTTGCGCGGGATGAAGGCGGTGGTGTCAGCAGGATAATGCTCGGGGGTGAAGATGGCATCCAGTTCTTCCTGTGTGGCGAAATAACCAGGATCGACGAACGTCTTCTTGCCCCACGTACGGATGAGGGAAAAGGGCGTGTTGAGCACGATGGCTGCATCGGCCGGACGGCTGACGTATTGGTTCGCATTCGAGATGGTAATGGGGCGCACGGCGGTAGTAAAACCTCCGCGCATGCCGGCAACGGTGAGTCCCACCATGACGAGAAAAGCAACGGTGAGGGTGGGGTAGTAGTAGCCGAGGCGGATGGGCTTGGCTTCATCCTCCTTTCGACAAGGTAGGACGTAGAGCTTGTACATCGCTCCAATCAGCACGACGAACAGCAGAACGAGGTACCAGCTATGCAGGATTTCCGTGCCGACGATATCACCCAGATTGCCTTCGTTGGAGAACTCGTTGAAGACCGTGGCTGTGGTGCGCCGGCCCGTGAACGGGAAATAGACAGCATCGGCCAGGTTGGCGATGATGCCGATGCCGTTGAATACCAGATAGACGATGCGCACCACGCAATGATAGCCGGCATGCTCCTTCCGATGGAAGGGCAGAAGCATCAGAAGCAGATAGAGCGCATTGAGGTAGAGCAGGGCAGATGTGTCGAACAAGAGGGATCCCGTCAGCAGGTCGCTCCACGAGTTCTGGGCCAGCCCATCGTGAAAGGCGGTCCAGTTGAGGGCAACATATACGACGCGGCAGATCATGAATGCCACGTAAGCCATCGCCATGTTGAGAAGGTAGGCAACGATGACACCGGGAGCCGAACGTCGGAGAGAATCTATAGGTTTCAAAGTATTTTTGTTTGGTTGTAGCTTTTTGAATATCGGGTGCAAAGTTAGTCTTTATTTTGCAAAATGCCAAATGAATTGCACATTATTTCCAAATTATTTCATGATAATTCATTTTTGCGCGCCCAAGTTTTGTGGTTTTCTTTTCTTTTGCTAACTTTGCGGCACGTTTTTTAAGGCCATTCGGCCAAAGAAGGTTTAGAAAAAAGGTATTATGCGAAAGTTAATGATCATATTTGCCTCTGTTGTGGGCTTTTTCCTGGTCGGGACCATCATCTTTATGGTGTTCCACTACGGGGTATATGGACAATATGGTATAGGCGATTGGCTACAGGTACTCATCCATAGCGTGCCGCAGGATCTTACGGTGGCAGGATATGTTGTGGCTGTTCCCTTGATTGTAAAACTGTTTCATCTTTGGCTGCCGGGCAACTGGTTCCGTCATCTGATGTATTGGGTGCTGGGTATCCTGTTCTTCGTCGTCCTGTTCCTGTGGCTCGCCGACCTGGTGCTGTTTGGCTACTGGGGATTCCGACTCGATGCTACACCGCTCATCTATCTGCTTGATAATCCAGCTGAGGCGTTGGGCTCGGCTCCCTGGTGGATGTATTTCTTGGGCATCGGAGGAATTGTCTTGATTCTCTATGTTGTCGAATGGCTGCTGCACAAACTGATGCCGTCACCTCAGCGCAGTCATAGCCACTTGTGGCGTGAGGCATGCTCCAATCGTCCGGAACCGCTTCGAAGGAGAATCATCCACACGCTCCAGGGCTTGCTGTTTGCGGGAATCGTTTTCCTCTGCATCCGTGGAGGAGTGAGCGAGAGCACGATGAATGTGGGCAGAGCCTATTTCTCGACCGAGATGAACCTCAATCAGGCGGCTGTCAATCCCGTCTTTTCGTTCCTCTATTCGTTGAGCAAGCAGAAGAATTACGACGAAATGTATCGTTTCATGACCGATGAGGAATGTGATGAGGCTCTCGCTGAACTGAATCGACTCACGGTATGTGATTCAGATTCCCTGGGAAGTGTTCGCCAGAAACTTTTGAAGACTCGTCGCCCGAACATCCTGCTCATCATTCTCGAGGGTTTCAGCGGGAAGGCCTGCTCAGCCCTGTATCCGGATGCCGACCCGCGCGTGATGCCCGAGTTGTCGCGACTCTATCGGGAGGGGCTGGGCTGGACGCGCTTCTACTGCACCTCATGGCGCACCGACCGTGGCGTGGCATCGATATTGGCAAGCTATCCTGCCCAACCCACCACGACGGTGATGAAGGACCAGTCGAAGTGCAATCATCTTCAGTATCTGCCCCAGCGTCTGAAGGAAGAGGGGTATCGTCCGCAATTCTATTACGGTGGTGATGCCAATTTCACGAATATGCTGGGCTTCCTGCGAGCAGGTGGCATTGAAAAAGTGGTCAGCATGAACGACTTCTCGCGAGCAGAGCGAAAGCAACAATGGGGTGCGCCCGATAACGTGGTATATGATCGTGTCTTAGAAGAGGTTCAGAAAGATTCTGAAGTGTCGAAGGGTTCTGAGGGTTCGAAAGCAGAAGACGGACCTTTCTTCAAGGTCGTGCTTTCATTGTCGAGTCACGAGCCATTCGATGTGCCTTCGTTCAATCGACTCGAGCATCCCTTTGCCAATTCGTTTGCATTCGCTGATTCCTGTCTGGGCAGATTCATCGACCAGTTGAAGGCCGACTCTCGAATCTGGGAGGACCTGCTCGTCGTAGTCTTGCCTGACCATTGCAGCTATTATCCCGAGAACCTGGAGTTCCAGGAACCCGACCGATATCATATCCCAATGATTTGGACGGGTGGAGCCCTCCGGTTACCACAGGCAGCAGACGGCACGGAGATTCATGCGATTGACGCATTAGGCGACCAGACGGATTTGTCGGCCACCCTACTTGGTCAGTTGGGTATTCATCATGAGGATTTCAACTTCAGCAAGGATTTGCTGGATTCCACAACGCCACGCTATGCCTTCTACGACTATCCGGATGGCTTCGGGCTACTTGCTGATGTTTACGACAGCACAGGCGTCAGGACTATCTGCTATACACAGGATAATCGTCAGGTGGATGTGCCGCTCAAGTGGACATACGATCCTGAACATCAGGCACAGCGCTGGGGCAAGGCTTACCTGCAGCGCTTGTTCGATGATTTGGATAAAAGATAGAATACTTGGGAATATTAAGGGATTCTTAGGGATTCTAAGGGACTCTTGGGGATATGAAAGGATTCTAAGGGATTTTAGGGACGTATGTTTTTCTTTGCCCAAAGTCTTGAAAGGCGAAGGCAATGTCTCTTAATATCCCTTAGAATCCCTTAATATCCTTTAATATCCTTAAGTAACTAATCAAAATTATTTTATAATATTTTTTGAATTTTAAATACTAAACTCATAACAAATCCGTTATTATAATAAAACGATAAAGTTATGGGTAAGA
>JAEEUA010000022.1 GCA_016286775.1 Bacteroidales bacterium | reverse complement strand
TCGAGTTACGTGGAGCATCAATGTCCTGACCGGAAATGGGAAGGCGTGCATAGAGTCCGAATCTCATCCGACTCACGTCTTGCAAGCATTATTGGTCTCGAAACTTGTATGGTCAATAGTACGCATCATCAGGCAGTCAAGGACTTGGGACATGATCTGGTGCCCATTGCGTTTAGCGAAGATGGAGTCATCGAAGCCTTCGAAAGCAACGTACTGCCTATCGCTGCTGTTCAGTGGCATAATGAACGATTGGTGGGCGAGCCTTTTGATTGGCTCTTTGTAGAGATAATAAAATGGACGGGAGGTGTTTGACCTCTCGTCCATTTTTTATAGGAGCTATAGTATTAATAGTTACTATAGTTAATATAGGAACTATAGAAACTGTAGGCACTTCCGGTTTTACAGCATCTCCTGCGAACGACGGATGAACTCGGCGAGGGCTTCTCCTTTGAGCATGCCGCCCTGAAGGAGTGCAAGGTCGATGAGCTGACGGAGTGTCTTGTCGCCCTTTGCGTACTCGGCAACAGCCTTCTTCTCGTCGGCCTTCAGGTTGTCAACATCCTTGCGCAGTTCGTTGAGCAGGTTGTCCTTGTCGGTGGGGAACTCGCCGGCTTTGGCCTTGTACTTCTCTTCCTCCAACGGCTTGATCTGGTCGTTCTTGGTAGAAATTTCGGCTGCGGTTTGGGCAAGGCTGAGTGAAAGCTCCTTGGCAGCGTTCTCGATGATACGTTTTACGGTTGGATGCTCGGTGTTGACCACGAGGTTGTACTGGTCGGGCATCTGGCCATAGAAGTTCATGCCACCACCGCCCTGCAGACGGCTCATCTCCTTCATACGGCGCATCCATTCGTTCTGCGAGACAAGTACGGGCTGGTCGGTCTCATCCATTGCCTGGAAATCGACGGTCCATTCAACGGCCTTGCCTTCGTTGTTCAGACACTCAGGAATCTGGGTAGCAAAGAGTGCGTTGTATTCGCGGTTCTGAGCTTCGGTAAAGTTCACCTTCTTGGCATCGGCCTTCTTGATGAGGTTCGTAAGCGTGTCGCTGTCGATACGACGATAATGACACTTCTTGGCTTCCTTGTCGTCTGAATGCATCGATTTCTCTTCGAGGTGATTCATCAAAGGCATGTCGAGTTGACCAGCTGCCTCAAGCACGTCATAGCCCTTGGCCTTGGCTGCCTCGATGTAAGCATAGTGAGCAACCTTATCATTGGTGTAAAGGTAAATCAGCTCACCTTCCTTGTCGGTCTGGTTGCCTTCGACGAGTTTCTGATACTCTTCGATGGTGTAGTAGTGTCCCTCACAGTTCTTGACGAGGGCAATGGTCTTCACCTTGTCGAAGAACTTCTCGTCGAGCAGCATACCATACTGGATGAAGATCTTGAGGTCGTCCCACTTGTTCTCGAACTCCTGACGGTCGGCGTTGAAGATTTCTACCAGTCGATCAGCCACCTTCTTGGTGATGTAGCCGGAAATCTTCTTCACGTTGCTGTCGGACTGCAGGTACGAACGGCTTACATTGAGCGGGATGTCAGGCGAATCGATGACGCCATGGAGCAGCATCATGAACTCGGGTACTACGCCTTCGACCTGGTCGGTCACGAAGACCTGGTTGCAATAAAGCTGGATGCGGTCGCGACGGAACTCGTTGTTCTCAATCTTCGGGAAGTAGAGGATACCGGTCAGATGGAAGGGGAAATCGACGTTGAGATGAATCCAGAACAAGGGATCGGGAGCCATCGGATAGAGGTCATGGTAGAACTTGAGATATTCCTCATCCTTGATGTCGGCAGGAGCCTTCACCCAAAGAGGCATCGTCTCGTTGATCTGGTTGTCCTCCTCGGTTTCTACCTCCTTGCCGTCTTTCCAATCGGTCTTCTTGCCAAAGACTACGGGAACGGGCAGGTAACGACAATACTTTTTCAGCAGGTTCTCGACCTTGTACTTGTTGGTGAACTCCCCTTTGCTCTCATCGTCGAGATAAAGGATGATGTCGGTACCGCGTTCAGCCTTGTCGCACTCGTCCATCGTGAAGTTGACGTCGCCTTCGCAGGACCAAAGGGTTGCGGGCTCACCCTCTTTCCAACTCTTCGAACGAATCTCGACCTTCTTGGCCACCATGAACGAAGAATAGAAGCCGAGACCGAAGTGGCCGATGATGTTGGCACCGTCCTTCTTGTATTTCTCGAGGAATTCGGTAGCGCCTGAGAAGGCAATCTGGTTGATGTACTTGTCCAGCTCCTCAGCTGTCATGCCGATACCATTATCGCTGACGGTGAGTGTGCCAGCATCTGGATCGACATTGATATAAACCTTAAGATTCTCCACATCACCCTTGAAGTCACCCGCACGGGCAACCGTCTTGAGTTTCTGGGTTGCATCGACTGCATTGCTGACGAGCTCGCGAAGGAAGATCTCGTGGTCGGAATACATGAATTTCTTAATCACCGGGAAGATGTTCTCGGAGGTTACATTGATTGTTCCTTGTTTTGCCATAATTATATAGTATTATATGTTGTTTTGCAAATTTACAAATCCCATTATGCAAATTATGTGCCAAAGAAGACTATTCAAGACAATTTGTCCCTCAACAATCGGATTTATCTTCGAAAATTTGGTAGATTCAAGGTTTTTCTCTATCTTTGCGACCTAAAAATACAACAAATGGCAATAATCAATAATCCTAAAGAAAGCACCTGCCGCTGTTTCGCAGTTATTAACCATGAACAGGTGTTGCGTACCGATGGCTCAGCCCTGGACTTTCATGATCTGACGGTTTTGAAGGATTGGTGTGTCAGCAGGAACTATGTTTTCGATTTCTTCGAGGAAAAGCAATGGAACGTTTGTGCATTGGGTCTTTCTTCCAAGGAAGGGCTGCCTTCTGCCTACACATTCGACACCATTCGTCATGGTTTCTCGATTGATAGTCCCGAGGAGACGCTTTGTCTGTCGAGAGCCAAAGCCATCGTGGCCTGGCGCAGCATGACACATTATTGTTCCGCATGTGGTGGCGTGTTGAAAGATCATCTTGGCCAGACGGCAAGATATTGCATCGAATGTGGTCAAATGTTTTTCCCACGCATCGAACCCTGTATCATTACGATTGTGAGCCGCAAGGACGGCAAGATTCTTTTGGCAAAGCATGTGAATCGAAGTCGGGAGATGTATGCCTGCATCGCGGGATTCATCGAGGCGGGAGAGACAGCCGAACAGGCCGTGGCACGTGAAGTGATGGAGGAGACAGGCTACAAGGTAAAGAACATCCGGTATTACGGTAGCCAGAGCTGGCCTTTCCCCTCTCAGTTTATGTTGGGCTTCACCTGCGAATATGATGGGGGAGATATGCATCTGCAGGAAGATGAACTGGCTGACGCCAAGTGGTTCGAACGCGGAGAATGTCCCATCACACCGCCGCCGGGTTCCATCGCCTATAGACTCATTAATAATGTATGAAGATTATTCATAATAAATGGTTCCCTTTTGGCCGTGGCATGATAGCCATCAACCTGTTTGGTATCATCTTTGCCAAGCAGCATTTATCACGCGTTGATGAGAACCACGAATATATTCATACGCTTCAGCAAAGGGAACTGCTCTTCATTTTCTTTTATCTCTTCTATGTTATAGAATGGATCATTCGGGTGATTCAAACCAGAAGCCTGATCAAGGGATATCTTCGAATATCCTTCGAGCGAGAAGCATACGAAAACCAGCGACAAATGAATTATCGGGAAGAACGCCGCCTCTTTGCTTGGCGCAAATATCTTTAAAAATAACGATGGGCACCGAAATCGGCGCCCATCGTCTTGTTTATTCTACTACGTCAAATTGGAAGACACATCCGTTCCTGCGATTGGGAGAAGCGCCGGGGAAATCGGCGCTATATGGCTCGCCCTGGTCGGGTGTGCAGCCAACATAGCGATGTGTCTTGAGCGACATCAGCATGCATTGTCCACGCAGCATATCCTGCCATTGGAAGAGGCTGGCCTCGCTTTCGTTCTTCACCAGTCGCACATCGGCTGAAAGACCGAAGCCTGTGATGGTGACATAGCCCATGCCATTCAGACATTCGAGCACAACCCGTCCCTTGCCACGGTCGAGAACCCGGAACTTGCAATCGTCGCTGTTGAATTCAGCCGATTCGGGAGCTGCGCTATGACATACGCCGCGCTTCGTGCCCCACAGACGAGAACCGTTCGACAGGTTGGTCAGCGTGATGACTTTTCCCATCGGGAAATTGGCCGAGCGGTCGGCCATCGGTTCTTCGACTTCAAAGTTGTCAAATTCTGCATATCCTTTCGAAGGACGCGTGTTGTTTCCATCTTGGATGGAATGATAGCAGAACAGGCTATATCGTGAGCCCTGGAAAATCTTGAGCTGATAGGGTAGTGGCAGGGAGTCACCTACTTCCTTGAAGTTGATGCCATCAGTGGAATAGCTGAACCTTGCCCACATCTCATCCAAATCGACATTTATGCGGAGATGTACCTTGGAAGAACTCGTTTCTTTTCTGGCTTTTGATCCTCTTGAACCCTTGCGGTTGCTTTCTCTCAAAGGACCAAGGTCAATCATTCCCCGTTCCTGATGCATCCATTGCAGACGAAGATTCTTGTGGAAACGGCGGACACCAATCCATGCATAGGGAAGATTGAGGATGGCAAGACCAGCAACATCTCCTTCACTCAGATTCGAAGCCGAAAGAGTAACCGTAGCTGTTGAAACTGGGCCGATACAGCGTTGTGTGAGCGTGTTGTGAGCATGAAGGAGATTCTGGGCTCCCATTGCTCGAAGAACCAGCTTGCCGTTCTTCAATGACCACATTCTATCGACGGGCTCGTGGTTCCATTGCCAAACCTTGTTGAGCGTACGATGATTGAAATTGTCGGAACGCTCGTAGGGGCCGTGAGGTTGAACTGTTTCGGCAGATTCGCCCACATTAGGCTTCACCCAGGTACGTGGGGTGCGTCCCGGATTGCCCTCGAGTCCGAATACAGGCCAACCGTCCTGCCACGTGATAGGGCAGAGGCAGGTGGTACGTCCAACTCCCACAAAGTCGAGCATCGTCAAACCATACCATTCTCCATTCGGCGTCATGAGCATACCGCCCTGGTGAATGGTGGCGTTGCCCAGTTCATTGTCTCCAGCTGGAGCGACCTCGAACTTGTAGCCGTCGTTCATCCATTTGTCCCTGTTGCCGTTTGCATTCGTGACAAGCGGGAACTTCTGGGTGCCCAACGATTCCATCACGCTGATGGCTGTGGTCTCGTAAGGACCGAAGAGCGACTCGCTGCGAGCGCATTGCAGACGTCCCATGGGAGCGTATTCGGAACTGAGGATATAGTATTTGCCATCAATCTTGTAGGCGTGGTGACCTTCGCCCATACCTGAGCCACGTGGGATGATGACACGTTCGGAGCCTTCGACATAACCCGAGAAATCTGGCTTGAATTCGGTAATCTTCACTTCGTCGTAACCATGAATGGCATAGACATGTCCTTCGTCGAACAGAACCGACAGGTCGTAGATGTGGCCGCCCAGGGCACGGTGTTCCCAAGGACCGTATGCAGAATCGGAGATAAAGAGCTGCAGACCGTTACCATTCACGTTGGTAAATACATAGAACTTCCCATCATGATAACGAATGACGGGAGCCCACACACCCTGACCATAGACCTGTTCGTCGCCTTCGAGCCTGAATTTGTCGTCGGGAAGGATGTCCGACCAGCGATTGAAGCAATAGCTGGCCAGTTCCCAGTTCACAAGATCCTTGGAATGGAGTATGACCAGTCCGGGCGCACAATGCATCGTTGTGCCAGCCAGATAATAGTCTTCCCCCACACGGATGCAGTCGGGGTCGGAGAATTCGTCGTAGAACAGCGGGTTGGTATAGGTACCATTTCCATTGTCTGCTGTCCATGTCTTCACTTGAGCATTCACCGTTCCTGCCATCAGGAACAAGGTGAGAAGAAAAAGGTTTGTTTTCATATTGTTTGTGTAAATATTAGAATACTAACTTGGGCTTCAGCTCATCCGGATTGCCTGTGGTGAACATATCGACGCGAGGCGCTTCGTTTTCAAATAGATTCTGGATGGTTTTGACATCGAGACGGAGTGTCGGTTCGAAGTCCTTGCCTTGCATATAACGAAGAACAGAATGGCGAAGCTGTCGAGCCACCAGACGCTGATTGAGCTTCGAACGCAAATCCATCGTAGTCATGATCAGGCGTCCGTTCAATACGCGAGCTTCGACGAGCATGCCGAGCTTGCGGCTGATGTGCCATGTGTCAATCGGTTGCACGATGGGCTGGTAATCGGCAGGGAATTCGGCCAGGTTGATGACCTGTGTATTGTTGACCAATTCCCACCATTGCAGGTCCTGCCAGTCTTCGGTCGGGAATTCCTTGAAGATGGGGTGTTCGCTCTGGATGTAGCTTCCTGTAGTATGCGGAGGACGCATCTTGAACCAGCTCGTATTCCAGAAGACGGGGAGATAGCTGTGACGTACATCATTTCCATATCGGATCTTGCCACCACATTCGAGCAGTACCGAACCACCACGTTCCAGTATTTCGATTGCCTTGGCGTCGAGTGTGTCGGTTTCGTAGATGTCGCTATCGGCATGAAGGGTTTCTTCGCCGTCGATGGAGGGATATACCCAGAAGTTCCAGTGGTTGTGATGCGTTCCAGCACTAAGCGTCAAAGTCAGTTTTTGCGGTACGGTTAGAGCCGAGGCATCGAAGAGGATGTCCTGACCGGTTTCAATGCTTCCGACTTTCAGCGTACGTCCATCCGATTGACTGATTGAATACCCGAGCAAAGGATATTGCTGGGTGCCGAAAGTGGCGTTGTAGAGCATGGTTCCGATGCAGATGGTATCGGTCGATGCGAAAACGAAACGTGGGAAGCGAGCCAGCGGGACGACGTCGGAGCAGAATTCTGTCCAATCGGAGGCAGTGCAATAGCCTTTCTCCATCCAATGGACATTGAGCGCACCGACAAGGGCCGTTCCTTGTCCGCTATAATCGTTGAGACCAAGCAGGAGGAAGCCGGCATAATCGGGTGTGCGAAGATTGCGTTCAATATCATACTTATACGCCAGAACCTGCAGACGGCCACTTGCCATTAGGAATTTCTCTGCCTGGGAAGCCATTCCGTTGTCGCGAAGCAGGTCGGCAAAAATCTCGAAGTTCTTCGCCTTGTAGGCTCCCGTATATTGATTGGTCTCCTTCAGGTCGGGGAAGGCGCACCATTGTCCGGTCTCATGACTGATGATAGGTTCTGTATTGACAGGTTTTTTATCGGTTGGCTTGAAGTTGCGGGGCAGATCCATACCGGCCGAGAAGTCGTCCATGGATTGAGGCATCTGCTTCTTCCATTCGTCCAATCCTCGTGCACCTCCTTTGACATGATATTCTGCATCGGCAGCCCATGCCCAGCCGCCACCGACCGAGGCATCGGCATAGATGCGCGAAGGATCGTAGTTGTGCATTTCCTTGACGAACATATTACACCACTTCACCCAGTTGCCGGCTGGCTCATTGCCTGCAGCCAGCATGATGAACGAGGGATGACTGCCATATTGGTCGATGATGGCCTTGCATTCCTCCAGAAGATACTGGTCGATGGGCATGCCTTGTCCAAGCTTGACGCCATGATTGGGCCACGAAGGACCTTCGGGCTGCAGATAGAAGCCAATCCTGTCAGCTGCCACAAATGCGGCTTCGGGCGGGCAATAGGAGTGGAAACGCATGGCATTGAGACCATACTCCTTGCATTTGGCAAAGATATGTTCCCAGGATTCCACATCGGTGGGTGGGTAGCCGGTTTCGGGAAAACAGCAGTTGCCGACTGTGCCGCGCACTTTCATCACCTTGTCGTTGAGCAGGATATCACGACCTTCGATGCTTACCTTCCGCATACCGAATGTGACGGGGATGGAATCACCGTGGTAGCAGACCTTGAGTGAATAGAGATAAGGATTGTATTCGTCCCAAAGCACGGGCGGCAAGGTGGGCTGATGGTCGATGCTGCTACGACATTCGTAGGCATTTTTCCCATCCACAACGACACAATACACGGTATCGTTGATGGAAACCTTGGCTGAACTCATCGCGATGTCTGGCTCCACGCGAATGCGCCAGAGTCGGGGAGAGGTGCGTAATTCCATCGTCCCGACGATGCCGTTCCAGTCGCCTTGTGTCTGGTCGGTCACACTATGGGAGTCCTGGCCAACACATACATTTTCGATGCCGTTGTAGATGCGTATCTCAATCGTGTTCTGTTTGCCGAACTTGAGGTAGTCGGTGACGTCGAACTGATGAGGAACCGAGAGTGACATTTCATGGCCTATAGATTTGCCATTGACATAGACGAAGGTCTCGATATGCGGTCGCTCAAGAAAAAGAGTCACGTCCTTGCCCTTCCATTCGGCCGGCACAAAGATGGAGCGGCGATACCAGGCGTTGCCCACATAATGCTTGTCGGGCGTGAGGAAGAAGGGGAACTTCATCTGTCCCGGTTGGCGATAGGGGGCCATCCTGGGATTGAAGAAATAGGAAGAGTCGTAAAGGCTCGATACCCATTGCGTCTCCAGTGTTACGTCGTCTCCTTTGCCATTGGTCAGCATCGAACCCGGCAGTTCGATGGTCTCGCGGTATTGTTTCGGTTGAATCCCTTTTGCTGAACGGTCGATAGCAAATTGCCACGTACCACTAAGGTCGATGGTCTCTTGAGCATTGACGAGAATGGAAAAGGAAACAAATAGCAATAAGGAAAAAACTCGCTTGGCTGATGAATGGAAGAGAAGCCTGGGTGTCTTTTTCATCGTGTAATCTGTGTTAGAAAATATGTTTTGAGGGTGCAAAGATACAGAATCTTTCGAAATAATAAAAATTTTCGGACACAAATTTAAACGATTGGCTCATGAAATAGGTCTTAGTGACGAATTATGGGCAAATCTGTCCCTCAGATTAGAGTTATCGTGTCGATTGTTTAATGTAAAATGTTTGTAGTCGATGAGCTTCTTTGTTAACAGATTTCTCGGTGGTAAGTGGTTCGCCAAGTCGAACAGTATCCTTTCGAATCGCAAGAAGGTACTTCTTTTGATTTCAACGCTTCGCAGCTACATGAAAAACGGAGGACTCAAGAAGGTACGCAAGGATCTGATGTTGCTGTCGGACTTTGTCCGCGATGTCGTTCGAGGTCGTTATCACGACTATTCGAAGAGGGATATAGTCCTGGCCTTGGCGGGTATAATCTATGTGGTATCTCCATTGGATTTTATTCCTGACTTCATTCCCTTTGGTTTTGCCGATGATATTGCCATCATCACCTGGGCGGTGGCCAAGATTGGGGGAGAATTGTCGAAATACTCGCAATGGAAGAGCATGCTTATCACTACTGGCTCCTTATACGACGATATCGAAGAGGTGACCTACGAGGAGGTTGAGTGATTTGTCAATATATCATCATTTAACGCATGAGACTATTTAGCCTCATGCGTTTATATTGATAGGTAGTAACATTTTCTTGCTGTAATTCTAAATATCTGTCTTTCGGCCCTAAAGATACTTGTTCAAAGGTAGAAAGCATGCAACAAATCTACAGAATGCAAGAACAGAAATAAAAGTCGGTTTATCGATTTGAAAACAGAATACACTTCTGAGTAGAATGAGTTTTTGGGGAGTTTTTTGTGAACTTTTTATTTCGGAAATTCTTTATTAATCTATTGGAAAATAATAAATTAAACTTGCGTTTGTGAGTTTTTGGGTATTTTTGTCTAAAACTTTTTATATTGGTTTTTCTTTTTTAAAAAGTTTTGAAGGAAAAATGCCAAAAAACTCATATTTGAATATTTAACTGCCAGTCATTTAGTTAGATAGATATCTTTTTTATTCACTAAAAACTCACAAAAAACTCATGATAGCTGATATAATAATGATATAACATTTTCGAGCCCATTTGATGTTATCTTGCAAAAAGATGATAACACCTGCGCCCAATTAGTGCATTCTTGATAATCTCCAGCATCCACTGCGCCAAGATGATGCCGCCTCATCCTGCAAGAGCAATACATGCGCACAGTTAGTGCTATCTTTGAATAAGATGTCATTATTTGTGCACAGACAATGTCATTGCGAATTGAGATTGCACTATTTATGCACAAGTAAAACTGCAACATTGAAAAATTACATCATCTTGGCTCAAATAATGATGATTATACGTAAGATGACATAAAAAGGGGACAAATAGTGGAATCTATATTCAAGATACTTTAACTCGGGATAATGAAGACATACTAAACTCCGCATGAACCAAAACAATTCATGCGGAGCACATTATTATAATGATATTAATACCAGTTTTAGTATAAATAAGATGTATTTATAGTAACTCCTGGTATTGTTGTATTCCAGAATTCAATAGTTGGATTAGCTACCCATTCGTCAAAAGACGGATAACCCCAAATTACATTCTGGAATTCTTTCAGCCATCTCGTTCCTTGTGGAACTGCAAATTTATAAGGTGCTGTTCCATTCTTATATCCGATGGGAATCCATTCGGCTTCTTCTTCGTTTTTATATACGTTGATCTGAGAAAAATCAACCAAATCTTCATGAATCCTGTAATCATACTGAGCATCACTTTGAACCCCATTGAATGCTAGTACCCATGAAAAAGCCGGTTTTGTTACGCCATTTGATGCAGCAACATTGACAGGTTGTTTCACATTGGCGCCAAAGAGAGCATGAATTTCTGATTGTCCATTCTTTTCAAGTAACTGGTTTCCATATCTCATTTGCAATGGTAAAGTGCCGCCCGCAGCCTGAACAGTGATAGTGCAGAGATGTTGTGCTGTATATGTAACATCATATACAATGTCGTTGAAGTCCATGTCGAAAGTACCGCCAAGGTCTTCGCACATAATACGTACCGTGTTAGAAAGAATGGTGTTACCAACATTAGTAATCTTGATAATCCAGTCGTTGCAGATTCCATCGCACTTAATACGTTCCTCTGTATTATCACCCCATGATTCAAAATCAAATCCAAGATACCATCCTTCGTAGCCATCTCCCTTTAGATATACAATAAAGTATTTGTCGTGGGGCAAAGATGACCCATAGGAATTACCATATGTCCAGCGATCAATATCAGCGTAAGTAACAAGTAATCCATTAGAATATCCTTCTTGACGACCATATCCCCAACCATGACCGGCATTGTCATCGTTAAGGTGAGCCTGCCAGCCGCCATTTGTTTCAACTGGATCATCATCAACAGCATCTGCATCTTTATAACCCCAACAACGCAAATAATCCATCATGTTTGCAGTGACTGCATCGTGTTTGATGGTATCTTTTATATAAGTGACATTCTGGCCATCGCGGGTAATGTAGTTAATTTCGTCATCTGCTCCACTGGGACACATCGATACTTCCTGCACGTTTTCGTTGCTTGCCACATGCTGTACCCAAGCATGATGGAAATCAAGAAAAGCATTAAGTTCGTAATCACCCAATGGATTGTTATACGAAGCAGTGGTAAGAGAGCCATAACCAGGATAGCTTGTATTAATAACATGAGCAATATTATCATCAGTCTGATTGGTAGGATATCCATTATAATATGTCAAAGGATTAGTCCAATAAACCTTATGATTCGAAAACCAGGCAAATACCTCTGCGTGTTCCCTGTCTGTGATGTCTGCAGCTGCTCCGTAGACTTCGTAAGGATGCAAATTGGGAGGAAGAACTACCATATCGGCTTTGATAATTGCACGTGTGATTTCATACTGAGCGTTCAAGATAGCTTCAGCTCTGTCAAATCCCCACTGATGGCCAGGTGCAATTGGGCCATACTGATCCTCGAAAGTCTTTTGATAGAGCGTTTCTTTACTCACTCCTAAATCGTGCTCTTCGCAAGCGCACAACAGGAATGACAAACCGATAAATAACGAAAGCTTTTTCATAAATAATATATTAATTAAACATTACTATTGCGTGTAAGAATGATTCTGTCTATATCACGATATTATTAATAACCAATATGAAGCTGGTAGAAAATTGCTGACTCAACTCAAGAAGATAATTAATAATGTTAGTGTAATAAGAAAGAAACCATAATTTTCACGATGCAAAATTACTCATTATTTTTAAAATAATGTCTTTCCTTTTATTAAATAGTTTTCGATGGTTTATATATATTTCAAATTAATCAAAGATTTGATATCTTTAGATTGCAATATTTTGTCTAAAAATTTAGATTTATATCATTTCGTATGATTAAAACCTTGCTGATAGTATGATATCGCGACATTTCTTTCGTATAAAAAAGACATGCCGCGAAATAGTTGATTAGTCGTTCTGATTTGGTGATAGCTTTATTTGGCGTGTTTATTCACCAACGCCAGTGAATCGTCTTTGGAGAAGAGGGCACTTCCGCTGATGGGGAAGAACTTGTCCATGATCTCCTTGCAAGATTCTGATAAATCTCTTGATTTGCGCAGCGTGCGTCCTTCCTTGGTCAAATATTGTGAGAGAAATGCGTTGACGTCCAACCCAGAAGCTACAAATCCGTTTCCTGTGTTCAGAATCATCAGATCGGGATTACTTTTCGATCGCCAAGCTACAATGCCCTTCGCAAATCCGCCATCAGTCAATCCAGGGATATTTACGATATATGGATATTTCGATAACGTTGCTATGCCCCTTGCATTTGGGTCCTTTACCCACAGATGAAGCAGTTCGGTGTCGAGTTTAACGGGTTCAATCGTATTGATAGTAGCAATTCGGGGTTTTTCGTTCTGAAAGCCGAATGCGTTGTCAAGTTCTTTCAGAAAGTCTGTGGAAATATGTATGCTGTCGCTCCCATCCTCGCCTTGTGCCATTAGCGAAAGGCACGAAGCGAGAAAGACAGCTACGACGGTAATCGAACGTATGGGCAGGAAAACGATGTTCATTTTCATGACGCAAAGGTATAGAACAATTCGTTTCAATGTTCATTTCGTTAACGAAAAATGTGAATTGTTCGTGTCAAAGTGTTAAAGACTTCTTAAATGCAACAATTTTTTTGTGACTTTAACATCTCAAATGACCAACCTATTGAAATATTCCTTATCTTTGCGACACAATAAAACTTTGAATTGATACTATGCTAAAGAAGATTTTTGGTTTCGATCCTGCAACGATGACCGTTAAGAAGGAGGTGATGGGAGGTATCACCACTTTCCTTACCATGGCTTATATCCTGGCGGTAAATCCTGTCATCCTTCATGATGCCGGGATGGACCAGGGAGCTGTGTTTACGGCGACAGTCATTTCGGCTGTCATTGCTACCCTGGTGATGGCCATCTACGCCAAATTGCCCTTTGTCCTGGCTCCAGGTATGGGATTGAATGCCTTTTTTGCCTACACGATTGTGTTGACGATGTACTATAGCTGGCAATTTGCCTTGACAGCGGTTTTCATCGAAGGAATCATCTTTATTTTGCTCACGATATCAGGCCTTCGACAGAAGATTGTCGATTCCATGCCTCTGGTACTTCGAAGAGCCATTACGCCTGGTATCGGATTTTTCATTGCATTCATTGGCTTGAAAAGTGCAGGCATCGTCACGCCGAACGATGCGACACTTGTCAGTTTGGGCGATTTGCATGATCCTGCCGTGCTTCTCGCTTGCTTCGGCATTCTTTTATCATCGATTCTTCTGGTTCGGAAAGTGACTGGGGCCCTACTTATCGGCATTCTGGCAACCACTCTAATAGGAATTCCTATTGGTGTCACGCGTTTTTCGGCCATTTTCGACACGCCTCCCAGTCTTTCTCCGATCTTTTTAAAGTTTGAATGGAAGAATGTCCTCAGCATCGACATGGCCATCTGTGTGCTCACATTTCTTTTCATCGATATCTTTGATACAATCGGCACCCTCATCGGTGTGAGCAATCGTGCAGGCATGGTGGACGAGAATGGGAAAATCCCGAGGTTGAAACAGGCATTTATGGCTGATGCTATTGGTACAACAGTTGGTGCCATGTTAGGTACATCGACGGTAACAACATTTGTCGAAAGTTCTTCGGGTGTCAACGTCGGCGGTCGAAGTGGATTGACATCCTTCACGGCATCCATCTGTTTCCTTTTGGCCTTGTTCTTTGCACCTTTCTTCATGGCAATTCCACCCGAAGCAACCTCTCCTGCCTTGATACTGGTCGGTGTTTCGATGATGCTCGATGTCAAGAAGCTACATATCGAACAATACATCGATGCTATTCCCAGTTTCATCTGCATCCTCCTTATGCCCATGACCTATAGCATCTCGGATGGCATCCTGCTTGGCTTGATTTCGTATGTGCTTATTCGTCTGTGTGCCGGCAGATGGCGTGACTTGAACATCGGCATGTGTATCCTCACGGTATTATTTATCTTGAAATACGCATTCCTTAACGTATAACAAAAATCCCTTGGTGACTGGATCATCAAGGGATTTTTATCGTAGGGGATTTGATTAGCATTCGTAATCAAGACATGTGCGCACGCAGGTGAATGGCTTGATCTTGGTGTTGGCAACCTCGACATGGTCGGGATGAACGGCATAGCCTTTCAAAGCTTCAGGCGATTCGAGGGTGCTGTCGAGCATCATGTCGGCATTGCTCGAATCGAGACGTCCATCGATGATCAGTTTGCACTCTAACAGACCCGGTACTTTGCCGACCAGGGCTTCAAGTCCTTCCTTTGCCGCTTTCTTTACGGCTAATTTCTCGGCTTCCGTCAACTCGTCCTTGAGTTTCCAGAGGATAATATGCTTTACCATAGGTTGATCTTTTATCAATTAACAATTAATAATAAACAATTAATTTGTTAGATAAAATTTATTTTTTGGGTTTTGCCTTCTTGGTTTTTGCTGCATTTTTACCACGTAACATATTGATAAACCCTAATGAGAACATGACGCTGCGATAAAGCAACATGCCGCGATCGACATAAAGTCCCAGCTTTTCGCCTATCGTCTGGTCCTTCTTAGGCTCCCTGGCAATGAGTTTGTCGTAGCTATTCTTCATATCCTTTTCCATGAGCTGGATGGAATGACGAAGTTCATTCTTGTCGTCAGGAAGTTGTGCCAAGGCGGATATTTCTTCAGGGTCAGCGTCCGGGTCGGGTTCAGGCTTCAGGAATCCTTCGATGGCACGGGTTACCGGCTGGACAATCAGGACCTCTTTACGGAACCAAACAAAAGCCAGTACTGCCAGGCCGATGAGGGTGGCTATCGCGTATGCTAAGGTAATACTGCCGAAGAGCGATGCCATCAGATGGATGAGCGACATCAGCAGCAGCATGAACACAAGAAGTCCTACACCGATAAGAATCAGTGTCAGCAGAAGCCAGGAAATCAGCTTTGTAACTTTTTCAGAAGCATCGATGGTAAGATACTTCTTCTCAAGCAACACATAACTCTTCACTTGATCGAGGAGTTGTGCTGCTGCATTGACTTTCTTGGTGGTTGAATCTGTCATTCGTCTGTTTCTTCAACTGCTGCATCCTCCGGATCTTTTTTACGGAAGCGAGCTTCGATGGAGTCGATGAGTTTGTTGAAATCTTCTTTGTTCAGCTTGATGCCTTTTTCACGAAGCACTTCGGCAATCTTTTCACGGGTCTCTTCTCCCTTGGCAGGAGCAAGAAGTAATGCGATGATAGCGCCCATTGCTGCGCCACCCAATAATGCGAGAACTGAATTAACTCTACTCATAATACAAGATTTTTTAAGGGTTAAACTTACTTCTATATTATAACATCGAAGTTATGTTTTCGAATAATTGAAATATACGGTGCAAAAATAGGAATAATAACAGAGAAATGCAAATTTTTACAATTAAAATTGTTCAAATACCATCATTTTCTGCATTATTCCTTACAAAAAGTCGCTATTTTGGTCTAATTGTCCTTATTATCAGCAGGAATTACCAGCATACGTCCGTTATTGGTGACATGTTCGATAAGTTTGCGATAAAAACGCGTCTTGGAGAGTGTCGAGGTATCGCCCAGGATGATGAGTTTCATGCGAGCACGTGTAATGGCTACATTCATGCGGCGCAGGTCGTTAAGGAATCCGATGCGACCTTCGTCATTCCCTCTAACCATCGAAATCAAGATCACATCACGTTCCTGCCCCTGGAATCCATCTACGGTATTTACCGAGATGTAGGGAAAGAATTGTTTCAATTCCTTCTCCTGCCTGATAAGGCGACGGAGCAGTTGTACCTGGCTTTTATAGGGCGAGATAATACCGAAATCCACGCGTTCGGCCAGTAGTCGTTCTTTTCCAATCTGATTGATATACAGTTTCAGGGTTTCGACAAGCAGTATGCCTTCGTTGGTATTCAGGCGCGATTGGCTGAGTGCATGCTGTTCCTCTTCATATCCAAGATTGGCTGTATCAATCCAGATAAGAGGTGGGTCGATGGGAACAATGGTGCGGTCGGCACATTCGGGAGCTGCTACAAGCCGACCATGGTAGAACCAATCGGAAGAGAACTGCATGATGTCACGATGCATGCGATACTGCATGGTCAGCAGTTCAACACAGGAGGGCTTGCTTTGTGCAACAACTTCCATCAGGGTTCGCGACAAGCCGGATTTCTCGGCTTCTTTGCATTTGATAGTAGGGGGAAGCTGTTTGTGGTCGCCGGCAAATATCACTCGGTCGGCATGACGGATAGCTGCCCAGCAGGCTCCTTCGAAGGTTTGAGCAGCCTCGTCAATGAACAAGGTTGGATAATGCTTGCGTTCGAGAACGCGAGATGCTGTGCCTATCAAGGTACAGGCAATGACGCGACTGGTTGCAAACAGTTCTTCGTCGATACGGATTTCCAGTTCGACTGCACGATTGCGAAGTTTGGATAGGTGATTGCCTAATGAGGAGCGTTCGCTGCCCGAAAGACGATTGCCTGACAGTCGTGCTACGGCATCGCGGATTGCTTTGCGAATGGCCCATAGTTCGGTATAGTCGGGATGTGCCTCATATCGGCGTTCGTAGGTGGCTGCCAGCAGGTTATCAGACACGCGCATGGGATTACCGACCCGAAGGACGCTGATGCCTCGTGCCAGAAGCTGTTCGCTAATCCAATCCACAGCCGCATTGCTTTGTGCACACACCATCACCTGTGCTTCGCGTCGCAACGTCTCGCCAATGGCTTCGACCAAAGTGGTTGTCTTGCCGGTTCCTGGAGGACCATGTACGATGGCAACTTCTCGAGCACACAATACCTTTTGAACAGCCTTCTGCTGTGAATCGTTCAACCAGGGGAAGCTGACAGGTTGTTCGACACGGAATCCGGGTTGTTCGTTTCCAATCAAAACGGAACGCAGATGCAACAACTTCTTGTCGTCGGTGTTCTGCATTTCGTGAATGGCCTCGCGCATGACCCGATAGGTCGTGGCATCGAATGACAATTGTACACCCAGAAGACCTTCCAATGCATAATCGCGGAGGATTTGGGCAGACTGAACATTCGGGAGGGTTACATGAAGACGCTGTCCATCGTAACGAGATATCTGGCAACTGTAGGGGAAAAAGATGGTTTTCTCCTTATCATCTTTCGAAGCAACACGAAAAAAAGCGACAGGACGACCTGGCTCAAATTCAAATTCGATGTCCTTATTGGCCAATTCTCCTGTTTCCTGGTTCTTGACTTCGCGCGTAAGAATGTCGTCGGGACAGGTAAGTTCCACACAGAACTGATCCAATGCATTATAGAATGTCCGTGTCAGCATCACGGGATACCAGCACTTGCCTTGTCTGATGCGCCGTTGAATACCGACCTGCTGGCACAGCTGCTGATATTCCTGTTTCTCGTATTCGTATTCCAAGGCCAGCAAGCGTTCCTGCTCGGCCAGATGCTTCGTATAATTCACTTAGTTCTGTAGGTCGAAGATTACACCATACTCCAATCTCGTCGATTGCAGCGGATAGAATGGCATGATGAAGGTATCGTTTGAGAACATCTTGGTTCCAAATCCCGAATACATGATGTAGAACTTGATCTTCTTGAGATTGCAGTTGATATAGGCATTGAATATGGGGAACCCACCGCATTCATATTCGCGCTGTACGGCAAACTGCTGGGTAGCCGGCTGGTAGGTAGGCGCGTAGTATTTTGTCGTGTAATATCCGGTTACACCCATCTGTGTCGTCAGAGCATGTGCAATGACAAATTGAAGATTCAAGTCCGATTCCCATACGATTTTTGGCAATGCGAGAACCTCTTCTTTCGTTGATTTCTGGAAGAGCACACGATTGTTGAAATGAATGGCCTTCCAATGTAGCTTCTGAGAGGCTTCCACACTGAATATTTCAATCATATCGTTAAATTCGTGCGGCAGGAAATCATCGGACGAGAAGTAATGATAGTTGCTGATGTGTTCCATACCAACCTTGGCTTCGGTGCCAGTCAGCGAATAACGCAGGTTTGCCTGCAGATTCACTCGTTGTTCGGGGTCGAAATCCTCTGACCATTTGAAATGGTTCGAGAAATAGTGGTTCATCAGGTAGGATACCTTCTGATTGCGGAAATATCCGGCACCCTGCACGGTGATGCTGTCCTTGCCGACAGGTAATACGGTCTTCAATTGTCCCGTTATATCGACATCGCCAGCCTTATCGCCTGATATACCGAGCTTGGCAGTTACATCAAATGTCAGGCGATTGGATTGATGGCGACTGATTTGGCCTCCTATAAACAGGCTGTTCGACGTATGGCTGCGGTCGATAAAGCTGTAGTCGAGCGTATCCTGCATCATTGTGTAGGATTGGTGTTGATAGCCGATGAAGGCAGACAAGCCGAACTGCGACCACTTGCTGAAGCCTTCGTTGATACGGATACCCGCATAGGTCGAGAAGTTCAGATAGGAAGTACTGTCCTGGGTGATGGAATTGTCGATGAAATGATTGGCATAGAAGTCTTGTGCATCGGTCGCATCCGCACCTTTCTTCATTCGGAACACATGCTTGAAATGCTCGAAATCGACGCTATGGAAGATGGACGCTATCGAGGTGAATTGCTCGGTGACATCGGTTGAATCTTCGGGATTGGTGTATTCGTCCCACTTGCCCAGGTCATAACTGTGGTTGAAGTGCAGATTCCATCCGTCATTGTCGTTCCAGGTGTCAGTGAGGTTGGTCGGCATCGTGTAAGGCGTGGTAAACGTGGTCGAAGTCTGCTGGTCGGGATAGAGTACATAGTCACGTTCCTGAATGCCGCCATTCTCCTGATTGGCAAGATTCATCAGGGTATAGGTCAAGGAAGCCTTGTACTGGTCGTCATTGAAATAGACGTAGCTTGACCAATTGAGGGGTTTCGTCGATTGGGAAATGTATTCGCCACGTGCATAGACGTAATCGAGGAAGGTACCCAAGCCAATCCGTTTGTCGATGTTTCCAGCAAAGTTGAGAAGCAGACGGTCGTTGCTGCGTGTGCTGGAACCTGAGGTCAGATATCCGGCTGTCGTATAGGGGAGCTTCGTGTTGAAGAAGAGAATGTCCTCAGGCCGTTCAGCGAACAGGGAATAGGCATTGACAAAGAGGAAGTCATTGTCACGTCGGCGGTCAAAAAGGTCCATGACATAATGCGGGGAAAACAGATTGCCGGTGTGAACCAGTCCCAGGGATTTTCCCTGCATGGTTTGACGATTGCCCAAATCGAGGTGGGAAGTGTCGGGTACCTGCGCATAATGAATGCCCGTTATCGGATCTTGCGTCCAGCAAAAGCGCTCATCGCTCTTCTGTACACAAGGGTCTTCCTCTTCAGTGCTTCCCCCTTCATCATTCCCTCTGCCTGCACGATTTCGACTGTCCGTAGTAGGCATGCGCGAAAGATCCTGGGCCATCACATCTACAGGAATGGTCCAGAAAAGAAGGAGAATGAATATGATGATTTTAGGAAAGGTCATTGATGGGCGTAAATCAATCAATGAAGCGACGTGTCAGATCGCAAAATTCGTCAATTCTTCGATCGCGAAGGAAAGGCCACCAACGACGAACGTTTTCACTTCGTTTCATATCGACATCAACGAGTAGCATTGTCGGATTGGTTCCGGCTTCGGCAAGTATTTCTCCCTGAGGTCCTGCTGCGAAGGAGTGTCCCCAGAAATCGATGCCATTGGTCTGACCGCTGGGATCAACTTCGTGCCCACAACGATTGACCGCCACTACGGGTATGCCATTGGCAACGGCATGTCCGCGCTGGACAGTCTGCCAGGCATCGAGCTGGCGCTGCTTCTCGTCGTCGGTGTCGGTCGATTCCCAACCGATAGCCGTTGGATAGATGAGCAGTTCGGCACCTTGCAGCGCCATCAGACGTGCTCCTTCGGGATACCATTGGTCCCAGCAAACCTGCACGCCCAACTTGCCGACAGAAGTCAGAATGGGGTGAAAGCCCAGATCGCCAGGAGTGAAATAGAACTTCTCGTAATAGGCAGGATCGTCCGGGATGTGCATCTTACGGTATTTTCCGGCGATGGAGCCATCCTTTTCGATGACAACGGCCGTATTGTGGTAAAGTCCTGCAGCACGCTTTTCGAAGAGGCTAAGCACCAGTACAACACCAAACTCACGGGCCAATTTGCTGAAATATTCGGTCGAAGGGCCTGGTATGGTTTCTGCCAGATCGAAGTTATCAGTCGATTCAGTCTGACAGAAATACAGGCTGTTGTGCAACTCCTGGAACACGATGAGCTGAGCTCCCTTGACGGCTGCCATACGGACCGATTCGCCAAGAGTCAGTCGATTGTGCTCGATGTCAGAGGTCCTGCTCTTCTGTATCAGTGCTATCTTCATAATGTTGGAATAAAAAGTCGTTGTAGGGGAAACGCTTGGTGTGGATTTCCTTCACCATTTCATAGAGACGCTTCTTGAGTTCTTCGATGCCCGTGCCATCCTTAGCAGAAATGAAGAGGCAGTTTCCTTCGCCCATACGGCCCATCCAGGTTTCCTTCAGCATATCCAGCGAAATGTTGTCCTTTGTCATTGGTGTCAGGTCATCGGCATCCTTGGGCACGAAGGTATAGTTGTCCACCTTATTAAAAATAAGGAGCATGGGCTTCTGATGCCCCATCTCCATCAGGCTGCGTTCCCATTGTTTCTTGTCCTTGCGATTGTAGCCGAAACGATCGTTCTTGTGGCTGTCTTCCAGAGTCAAGTCTCGACAGATATCGTTCAGCGTCTCTTCGACCACCTTGATCTGGTCTTCAAACTGTGGATGAGAAATATCCACCACATGAACGAGGATATCTGCTTCGCGCACTTCGTCCAACGTGGATTTGAACGATTCGACAAGATGGGTAGGAAGCTTGCGGATAAAGCCGACGGTGTCGGACATCAGGAACGGCAGGTTATCGATAGTAACCTTGCGGACGGTGGTGTCGAGGGTTGCAAAGAGCTTGTTCTCGGCAAATACGTCCGATTTGGCAAGGAGATTGAGCAGAGTAGATTTGCCAACGTTCGTATAACCGACTAAAGCTACACGAACGAGCTTGCCACGATTCTTCCGCTGGGTAGCCTTCTGCTTGTCAATCTGTTCCAGCCACTGTTTGCAGAGGTTGATGCGATTGAGGACGATACGGCGGTCAGTTTCGATCTGCGTCTCACCAGGACCGCGCATACCGATGCCACCCTTCTGGCGTTCAAGGTGCGTCCAGAGACCGGTAAGACGGGGGAGGAGATACTGGTATTGCGCCAATTCGACCTGTGTCTTGGCTGCGGCTGTCTGGGCACGACTTGCAAAGATGTCGAGGATAAGGCTGGTGCGATCCAGAATCTTTACACAAAGTTCCTTTTCGAGAATCTGCAGCTGTTTCGGCCCCAGGTCATCGTCGAAGACCACCATACCGATGCGCGGATCGGGCGGCAGCTCAACAACCATCTTGCCACCGCTGGGTGTCTTGAGTTCCACCTGGCTCGTATTGGAGGTATATTGGAACTGTGTATTTGCTCCATACTCCTCCTTGAAGTCCTGAAGCATCTGTGCATATTCCTCTTCCTTCTTTCCAATGTACTCCTTGATCTCCTGCAGTTTGCCTGGACCTACGTACGTGGCATTGTTGGGCGTATCGAGACGTTGTACAAAGCGCTTGACGGGCACCGCTCCTGCCGTTTCGGCGAGAAATGCGAGCTCGTCAAGATACTCCTGGGTTTTCTGCTCATTCTGCCTGCCGGTAATCAATCCGACGAGAATGCAGTTTTCGCTTTTGTTGTTGCTTAATATGAATTCCTTCATGTCGGTCAATATCCTCCGCTTTCGATGTCATCGAGGTCCTGGTAGCCATCCAGGTCGAGCTCGTCGTCATTGAAGGAGTCTTCACCATACATATCGCTGGTGTCCAGATCCTTGAACATGGCGTCGATGTCACCTTCCTGTTTGGGAGCCTTGCCTTTTTCAAGTGTAATGACAGGTTTCAGCAGATGTTCGTGATCGCGTACGTCCTTGAGCTGCATGTAGAGATAGCGTTCGCACATGATGTCGAACTCAAAGAGCAGCTTGGGCTTGCTTTGGGCTATCACTTCATTGATGATGTCAATCAGATGAGTTCGATCCATGAGGGGAGCTGCCTCCTTGCCGCTGTCATCTTTCATGTCAACAGCGGTAATCTCCTTCATTTTCTCCCAGTTTTCATCGCATACGAAGAAGGAAGTCATCAGATCCTTCTTGTAGGCACAGGTCTTGATCAGGATGTCATTCAACTCCTGGAATGTTGATTCTGCATCGATGTCTATTTCGCGACGGAAATCATCGACTTCGTCGCTCAAAACTACGAAATGGTATATCATAATGTTTTAATTAAGTGTGGTATTCTTAGAGATTGCCGGCAATGATGCCGCGGTCGGAGTTGCGAATGAAGTTCAGGATATAGTCACGCTCGGGGCTTTGAGGAATCTCGGCCTCGATGTGCTCGCAAGCATGAGTTGTGTTGTAGCCACTGGCATAGACGAGGCGATAGATATCCTGGATGTTGATGATCTGTGCGGTGGTAAAGCCATGGCGACGAAGGCCGACCGTGTTGATGCCCATCCATTTGGCAGGGGCACGTCCAACCATAGCATAAGGAGGAATATCCTTGACAAGGCCCGAACCACCCTGAATCATGCAGTAGGAACCGATGTGGGTGAACTGATGGATCAAGGAACCGCCGCCTACAACAGCAAACGGATCAACAACCACCTCACCGGCCATCTGAACAGAATTGCTCATGATGACATTGTCGCCGACATTGCAGTCGTGAGCTACGTGGCAATAGGCCATGATCATACAGTTCTTGCCAATCTTGGTGACAAGCTTGGAGGCAGTACCGCGATGCACGGTAACACATTCGTGCAACTGGGTGCCGTCGCCAATCTCTACGGTAGTATATTCGCCCTTGAACTTGAGATCCTGAGGTACGGTGGCAATACAAGCACCGGGGAAAATGTGAACATTCTTTCCGATACGAGCACCGGGGAATACGGTGACACTGTTCTCGAGGATGGTGCCATCACCAATCACGGTGTCGGAATAGATACAGCAGAAGGGGCCGATCTTGACGTTTTCGCCGATCTGTGCGCCTTCTTCAATATAGGCGAGAGGGGAAATGATATTCATACTAATTATTTGTTCTTGATGATTTGTGCCATAAATTCACACTCTGAAACAATCTTGTCGCCGACGAATGCATAGCCTTTCATTTGGGCAATGCCTCGGCGCAGGGGTGTCATGAAAGAGACACGGAAAATCAGCGTATCGCCTGGAACTACTTTCTGGCGGAACTTCACATTGTCAATCTTCATGAAGTAGGTGGAATAGCGTTCGGGTTCTTTCACGCAGCTGAGCACGAGAATGCCTGAACATTGTGCCATCGCTTCGACCTGAAGGACACCCGGCATTACGGGTTCTTCGGGGAAATGTCCGACGAAGAAGGGCTCGTTGGCCGTTACATTCTTGATGCCGACCACAAAGTCGTTCTCCTCGAGCTCGACAATCTTATCGACAAGCTGCATGGGGTAGCGGTGCGGCATGATATTCTTGATGCCAACGTTGTCCATGACGGGTTCCTTGTTCGGATCATAGACGGGTGCCTGTACCTCGGTGCGCTTCATTTCCTTGCGCACGAGACGGGCAAGCTTGTTGTTCATGCCGTGGCCG
>JAEEUA010000213.1 GCA_016286775.1 Bacteroidales bacterium | reverse complement strand
GTCCATCTGTGATTACGCTTTCTATTGTAATTGGGAAAAACCCTCACCCCTGACTACCATATCTTTTGAAAATGGTTTAGAGGGCATGGGAATTGACAATTTCCATTATTTCAAGAATTTGACGACAGTGGAACTCCCTGCCTCAATAAAGACTATCGGTAGAAATTTCTACGATTGCGATAATATCCAAGATGTCACAATCTATGCAACAACCCCTCCTTCAGATGCTGGCTATTTGCCTGATAGTAACCGCAAACTCCACGTTCTTCCAGAATGTGTGAATCTATATAAAAACAAGACACCCTGGTCAGGGTTCGGTAGAATCATAGGCGATGCTGTGGCTGGCATGGAAGGAATCCCTCTTGACCTCGACTATAAGGACAGCCAGTTCTTCACTATCGACGGCAAACCCACCGAATCGATGAATCCGGGCAAGATCTTGGTACAGAAATCTTCTTCGGGAGAGAGTAAAAAGATAATTGTAAGGTAGCTCAAGTACCTCCCTTTCATGAAGCTCCAATCAGTGATTGGGGCTTCTTTTTTATCACGAACTTGTTTTTTGTCACGAATTGGCGAATTTTCGAATTATTCGTTGAAAAGCAAAACCAAAAAAAATAATTCTTAAATTCTATAATTCGTGATAAAAAAATCAAAGCTATCTATAACAAAGTCGGGACATGCCGACAAGAGGAGCTGTCGTGAATGATTGCCCCATGTGACGGCACAAGTTTTGCAGCCTGCGCGATTACCCATTTCGATGTCGAAAGTCGTGTCGCCCACGACGAGAGTCTCGTCTGCCTTGATGTCCATCCTTGCGAGCAAGGCAAGCACCATGTCGGGAGCAGGCTTCGGCGTCAGATGATCATCGACGGTCACCTCAGTCTCGAAATACTTGTCGATGCCATTGTTCTGAAGAATCAAGTCCAGGGAATGACGGTCGCGCGAAGTGACGATGGCCATACGGATGCCACGCTCAGCAAGCTGCTCCAGCATCGCAGCAACGCCTGGGAACATGCGGATGTTCGGAATCTCATATTTCATAAACAATCCGCCATAGATATCCACTGCGCGATGCGCCTCGTCGTCCGTCATCTTGCCCAGCGTCTGGAATGCCTTCCATAGTGGTCGGCCTATGGTCGCCACCATCTCCTCCTCTTTCGGCACAGGTCGCCCTAATCGCACAAAGGATTCACGCAAAGTTTCCACAATCCCTTGCGCCGTATCAGCCAAGGTGCCATCGAAATCGAATAGGATATTCTTGATCATAATAATATATTGGGAGTTATCGGGAGTTAACGGGAGTTAGTGGGAGTTAGTGGGAGTTAACGGACGATACCTTCGTCTTGCAGAAATTGGAGCCCAAGTAACATTTGTCCGTTAACTCCGCGCTTTAGCGCTAACTCCCGCTAACTCCTGTTAACTCCAAATTATCTTCATAACTAATCAGCAAGCCGATGACGGAGGAATAGCTCTTCCTCCCCTCCTCAATCCGATTGGAACGAAGATAGAAGTCGAAGACTTTTTCTTGCATCTCGCCGAGGGTTTCGTTGTACAAGCCGACCCAATGGACTCTACGTTCCAACTCAAGCAGGTGTATCTCGGGGCGAATCTTAGCGTGGATCAGATTGTACTCCTCCCTTCCAACGTCCCGCAACGCCTGGAGCACATGATGCAGGATGGAGAGATAGCCACTGAAACGTATCTCAGGAACATCACTCGACGTGCAGGCAAGATATCCGTAGAAGTTTGCCTCCCCTTCGCTGGTGATGCCCAGGAGGTGCGAAAATTCATGCGCATAAGTCGCCGCATATTCGCAAGGCAGTAGGTCGCCATTGACGATGAATTCGCCGAAGAAAGGCCCCATCGTGCCCGTCACGCCTACCATTGACGCAAGCGGTGTCAGCAGCATGGTCTTCTCCCGCGGTTGCTCGGAGAAGGGCGCATGGATGCCCATCCCTTTCCCCATCTCGGCATATTGCCTCACCACCTCCTGCCTTACCATCGCCTCGTCAACCTTCTTAATCTCGACATACGACTCGTTCAACTTCGTCACATAGTCGTCGGCAAAGCGCACCAAGGCCGCAACGTCATAGTTCGCACGGGGTGTCGATGTGCGCTGGTAGAAGTCCGATTGACAATAGTTCAGTCCCCACGCCGCATAGAACCACACGTAGAGCCATGCCACCAGTTCCAGTTCCATCCACAGCACCTCGCGCTTCCGCTGCTTGTGTTTCACAATGGCAAAGATCGGATAAAGCAGGAGGACAAGAACACCTACGATGTAGAAAATACCGCTGATGCTGTAAGCAACCTTTGACGAAAAGGCAGACAAAATCTTGGCGACAACGGGATAAACATACTGCGCATACAGGTCGCCCCCTCCCGGAAGGAGTTGGAGCGACACAACCAGAACAAACAATATCAGCAGAATCTTTCGTCTCATCTTAGTCTTGTATAATCTTCGAGCGCAAAGATACACATAATTTCGGTATTTTCCAAAATCCTTCGGGAATTATTCGTAAAAGACCCCCAAAAAAGCCCCACAATCTTCGAAAGCACGTTGTCGGCCCATAAAATGCTTCCTCCAGACGCGGCATGACCATTCCTGGCCAGGATTGGTTATGCTACGATCGCGGCATGACCATTCTTGGCCAAGATTGGTCATGCGACGAACGAAGCGAGTACGCTGACGGCCGTCAGAATGCTTTCGCCAAACACGGCATGACCATTCCTGGCGCAGAATGGTCATGCAGCCAACACCACCATGACCAATTCTGGCACAAATTGGTCATGCCACGATGGAAGAATAGCGAATCGAAAAACGAAATCTGTTTGCCGCAATCACGGCATGACCAATCTCGGCCGAGATTGGTCATGCGCCAATCGGCGAAAGTACTCTGTCGGCCGTCAGAATGCTTTATCCTGTCGAAGCATACCCTTTCTTGGCCAAGAATGGTTATGCTCCCATCGAGGTATGACCAATCCTGGCCAAGATTGGTCATGCATCGATTTGACAAAGGGAAGTCGCCATTCGGGACGTTCTTTATTTGCAGTCTTAGCTTTCCAAAAAGAATATTATCGAACATTTTATGTGTCGAAAGCCTTATTTTTTGGCAAAAATGACGTTTTTTTGACAAAAACTCTTTATTTTTGCAAATTGAATTGATACGTTACATACAATAACAGCCAATTAACAAAATGGAATTCAAGGTACTGAATCAGAAGATTGCCATCCCTACTGCCAATGGTGTGCTCTTCCCACACTTCGGACGTGCGCCCGAATTAACTATCGTAACTGTCATTGCCGGCATGGTCACCGACACTGAGGTTCTCAAAGCTCCCGAGCATGAACATGGTGTTTTGCCGCGTTTCATCGCCGCCCACGATTGCACCGACGTCATCAGCGGAGGACTGGGGGCAGGAGCTGTAGAATTGCTCAACCAACTCGGCATAAAAATTCATGGCGGAGCTCCCGAGCTTCCTGTTGCACAACTCATGGAACAGTACCTCAACGGCACCATCGTCTATGGCGACAGCACCTGCAAGCACGACGGCTGCCACCACGAACATTGAAAATTATTATCACGAATTAGCGAATTTGAGAATTATTCATCGGGATTACAATAAAAATTTATTCGATAATTCGCTAATTCGTGATAGAGAAAATGCGATAGAAAAAATGATAATTCTTGAAAATAGATAAAAAATATGAAGAAAAATGTCGAGACCATCTGCGTTCACGGCGGATGGAAAGCTAAGAAAGGCGAACCCCAGCAGTTGCCTATCTACGAGAGCACCACATTCAAGTACGAAACCAGCGACCAGATGGCACGTCTCTTCGACCTGAAGGACGACGGCTACTTCTACACCCGCCTGGCCAACCCCACCAACGACGCCGTGGCCAAGAAGATTGCCGCCCTCGAAGGCGGTGTAGGCGCCGTGCTGACCTCTTCGGGACAGGCTGCCAACTTCTATGCCATCTTCAACATCTGCGAGGCAGGCGACCACTTCGTCACCTCCAACACCATCTACGGCGGCACATTCAACCTCTTCGGCGTGACGCTCAAGAAACTCGGCATCGAATGCACCTTCGTCGATCCCGATTGGGACGATGAGCGCATCGAGGCAGCATTCCGTCCGAACACGAAGTGCTTCTTCGGCGAGACCATCTCCAACCCTGGCGGTAACGTGTTCGACATCGAGCGATTTGCCAAGATGGCTCACAAGCATGGTGTGCCCCTCATCGTCGATAACACCTTTGCCACTCCCATCAACTGCCGACCCTTCGAATGGGGCTGTGACATCGTGACCCACTCCACCACGAAATACATGGACGGACACGCTGCACAGGTGGGCGGTGCTGTGGTCGATTCGGGCAACTTCGACTGGGATGCCTACGGCGACAAGTTCCATGGCCTGACCACGCCCGACGAGAGCTACCACGGCCTCACCTACACCAAGGCTTTCGGCAAGATGGCCTACACCACCAAGCTCGTCAGCCAACTGATGCGCGACCTGGGCAGCATTCCTTCGCCCTTCAACGCCTACATCCTCAACCTGGGCCTCGAGTCGCTGGCCCTGCGCATGAAGCAGCATTGCGCCAATGCCCAGAAGGTAGCCGAATGGTTGGAAAAGAACCCGCGCGTGAGCTGGGTGAACTACTGCGGCCTGCCTTCCAACAAGTATTATCCCTTGGCACAGAAATACCTGCCCAATGGCTCCTGCGGCGTCATTGCCTTCGGTCTGAAGGGAACGCGTGAGGATGCCATCAAGTTCATGGACAACCTCGACTTCATCTCCATCGTCACCCACGTGGCCGACACACGCACCTGCGTGCTCCATCCCGCCAGCCACACCCATCGCCAGCTCTCCGAGGAGCAGCTTCGCGAAGCAGGTGTCGCTCCCGACCTCGTGCGCCTTTCGGTCGGCATCGAGAACGTCGATGACATCATCGCCGACCTTGAACAAGCCATGGCGAAGATGGACTGATTAAAAATGCCGGCAGATCGACTCTGTCGGCATTCTTTATTAATGGATATTTCGTCGCTTTGAACTGTTCGGGTCTAACCAACAATTGTTATTTGTTAATTTTCTCATATCGCCTGACATTGGGTGTAGGGAGCTTCCGAAGGTCGAGCTCATTCAGAGAGGTTTGCGCCTTCTGGAAATAACCGATGGCCTGCGGGGCATCACCAAGTTCGCGATAGACACGACCGGCATAATAGTAGGCTTCGGGCAACAGGTTGGGGTCACCGCCGTGCTCATAGAATACGTCCTTCCATAATTATAGAGGTTTTATTGGATAGAGCGAGAAAGGACTGACTTATCTATCGTCTGCCGAGGAAATGGTCAGGCTGTTTCAGGGCAACACAAAATGTTCCTCTTCAAAACTAATATCTGTCACCGA
>JAEEUA010000021.1 GCA_016286775.1 Bacteroidales bacterium | reverse complement strand
TCCCCTTCGACCCACTGATATCCGTTGAATCCTTGTTATCCGTGATCTATCAATCTTTTTTTATTCTTGTGAAAATGGCCGCGTCTCTCGCTTCAATAGCGGAGACTTGGTGGTTTTCTTTTTAACACGAATTATCATGAATTGACCACGAATTTTTCATGAATTATTTTTTTAAAAGATGAAAAATGGATTTGCAATGCTGAGGGGCTTCGATAAGCCCCTTGGCGACTGTCTTCCGCTCAGCATCGATGAGCAAGCTCCCCGATGCTGACCGCAAGCCATTCACCAACCCTTCGGGTCAACATCATTGCAAATCGAAAATCGTTCCACAAAAAATACTAAAAAATTTTTGATCGACCGAATTTGGGGTAAAATTCTGTTCGGCCAAGCATAAGCCTGAAAGGCTGACCAGACTACAGGCGGGGGTGAAGTGACCGAAGGGAACAAGCCCCCGTTATACAGGGTCCCAACAAAATGAGTGCTGAAGGCACGAAAGACCATCTTGTCGCCCTTTCAGGGCTTCCGTGTATGTTGGGTATCCAATACCGGGGGCTAACACCCCCGTCTGTAATCTTCATGCCCCTTCGGGGCTGTTATCTCGTTCCGACCATACACCAATCTGATAAAACTGTTCAATCCGTAGCGTTATAGAAATATGTTTGGGGCCGGATGGATTTTCCGCACGAAGTGCGATTTTTTGCAGGTATTGGACCTGCTCATTTTCCGGCAGAAACAACCAGGCCATTGGGCCGAAGTTGTTTGCCATTTTCACCTTCCTTTGAATGTTGTCGCTACGCTCAAAATCTCACAAAATAGAATTTAAAAATCTTTCAAGTGAGGATTGTTCGATTTTATATAAGATTTTTGAAAGATTTTGAGCGTTGCGACCAATGTTCCGAAGTTGTCTGCCATTTTCACCCTGCTTTGAATGTTGTCGCTGCGCTCAAAATCTCACAAAATAGAATTTAAAAATCTTTCAAATGGGGATTGCTCAATTTTATATAAGATTTTTTGAAAGATTTTGAGCGTTGCGACCAATGTTCCGAGGTTGTCTGCCATTTTCATCTAAAACAAGAAATATAAAATTTCTCAAATTCTTGATAAGAAAATAGAACATTCGTTATTGAACACGAATCGCAAGAATCTACATGAATATGATTTATCGTTAATGACCGTGTAATGGGCCGATAATGGGTATTAATGATATTTTTAGTGAGGGTGGGACGACAGATTTTGAGGGGGGTCCTTCCTGTTGTCGCGGATAGGAAGTAGTGTCGCTATATGTGAATCAATTTCTTGAAAATTTTCTTGGAGGTACGAAATTGTTGCCCTATCTTTGCACTGTCAAAACGAAGGATCAATTAACAATTAACAATTAATAATTAACAATTGATTATTCAGAAATAATATATTAATTCTAAAATAACATAGAACATGAAAACTTCAATCATCAACAAGTTTTTTGCAATGGCAGCTCTCTGCCTCGTGTCTTCAACCGTCAGCTTCGCAGGCAACCCACCGCTTCCTGCCGAGCAGCTTCCCGCCAAGGCCCAGGCCTTCGTCCAGGACAACTTCGAGCGCAACTCGATCGTTGCGGTTGAGTCCACCACCGACACGTATATGTGCGTCCTCAACGATGGCACCATCATCGACTTCAACAAGAATGGCTCCTGGAGCAACGTGGACTGCAATAAGAATTCCATCCCGCTCAACTTCGTGCCTCGCAGCCTTCTGCAGTACGTCTATGGCAATTTCCCATACTGCACGATCAACAAGGTGAATAGGGGCAGCCAAGGCTATGCTGTCCGCCTGCAGACTGAGGAGGGCAAGGCCTGCACCGTCAATGTCCGGTTCTTGTCTGACCTGGAGTAGACGGAGTAGAAAGTTAGAACACGAATCGCAATCTACACGAATAGATATTTAGGCCTCGTCTCTCGCTCAATAGCGGAGACTTGGCCGTTAATTATTCGTTAATGGTATTTTTCTCTGCGAATTTTAGGGATTAATCGGATTATTATTGGTAGGGGCGAGCAGATAATCTGGTTAATCTAAGCAATCCGTATAGGGTTTAGGGACTATTTCTATTCTTATAGGTTCATGTCGTCGTTAATTGCCCTAAATCTATCTTGAAGAGTCCTTAGCCTTTCTATTAAAACATCGAAATCTAGAGCATCCTTCTCATAAATAAAACTCTTTTTCATAGCTTTGTAATCGGTCTCAAAACTTGGCATCAGATTTTCATTGGGCACAATCTGTATGTTGGCAGGCAAATCCATGTCATAATCGACATAGCCTACATGATAGAATTTGCGTCGATGTTCTACAATTTCATGATAAAGGGTCACATCTTGAAGTGCCATTTCGCAATATGGAGTTTGCATCAATTTTTCCAAGTCGTAGAAATGTCGAGTCATTCTGTGTGTCCTCGGCTTTTCCTTTTGATATTCCTCACATAATAGGAATGCTTTCTCCAAGAACGTTCTGGAAGGCTTGACTGTACGAATGGTTTGTACTAAATCAGAATCCACGTCTTTTCCATTGAATACTTGTTCCACCAGTGATGAAATGCGTCTCATTTCAAATGGTTCGGACATAGACAGCACACTGATTTCTATCTTGATGGTAGGAATGGCGTATGAGGTAGCAGTGCTATAGAGCGAGGGATAATTAACATAAAGGACTGATGGATCCTTGTCGTGAGGTATATTTCTTTTTATGCCTTTCTCATCGAGAATTTCATCATCTCCCGACAAAGTTACATCAAGCCCCATTCCCTTTAGTTCTCGATTGAGTTCCATTTTGAACTCTCCAAGTAGGAAATCCTGCCCTTTTTCTCGAAGATTGTGTATTTGTGTATTGCTATTGCAAATAGCACAGGGAAGTTTCTTTACATTAATAAAATAATCTCGGCTTAGAGCTAGATCAATATCCTCACTAAACCGTTGTATGATATCCCATCCCTTGCTAAGACTGGTTCCTCCTTTGAATAAAAGATAATCGCTGATGCTAGTATGAAATATGGCATAAAGGACGGCGGTTACCCACCAATCCTTTTCGGCAGAAGCTTCATCGATCGGTTTCGCTTGGCAAACCGCCTGTATCATTGCCTTGCGCTCATCAATTGAAAAGTCAATCCATTTACTCATTGCCCTATATATTTCTTTTGATAATTTGTCTCATCCAAACGGGGGCCAATAGCAAATCGTGATCTATTGTCTCTGGTTCGGGAGCCTTTGCTAATAGATTGGCGATTCTCTGTTCGTCTTCTCTTGTGATGTTCTTTTCTCCAATGCTACGCAATGCTTGCACCAATTCTGGCATCAGTTTGCCACGAAAGGCGAAATTCTTTGGTGCACCATGTTTCAACGTGACAGTACGATTTCCAAGAGTCAACTTTCTGCTGGATCCGGTGGTCAAGAAACTTGTGTTCATAGGGACCTGATCGGAAAACCCTAGGCGGTTAGCAGCGGTGGCGCCAGTAGGTATAATCAAGGCCTTGTCTCGCTTGGCAATCTCGGTTACTAATTCGAACGCGGAAGGATAGAGTATTCCGAATTGTGTTTTTCGGGCTTTGACGTAAACACCTTTTGCTATTCGACTTATTAATCCTTCTTTCTCGAAGAGTGCCAGTAACTTTGTTACATATTCAACGTCATACTTCGGGAAAGACGACACGAAGAATATAACTCCGAATCTTGCACGGACTATCTTGTTTCTAATCTTGTCTACAACAGCGTCTTGCATATCTTTAATCGCCTTAATTTTGGTCGGAATAATTGCAAATATTTCCGACCGCAAAGATACGCCTTTTTATTTAAATATCCAAACAATAAACCATAAAAATTTCAAGAGGGTGGTATTTTTTGCTGTCTTCTCTCGTCCTGCTATCCCCGAATTCCCTGTATGTGGGTACTATCACTTGATCTTTATAACATGAATTGTCACGAACTATCACGAATAGGTCATTTGTTTTTTTGAAGAACACGAATCGCGAATAGTTGTTTGGAGGTTAGTATTAAAGTAGTTGAAAATGAATTGTTATATTTTTTGTGAAAATGGCCGCGTCTCTCGCTTCAATAGCGGAGACTTGGCCGGAAAATTGAAACCTTCAATAGGTTTCAGAAAATATGCACTTCGTGCAGAAAATAATGCTCGTCCCTTTTCTCTCTACAGATTGCTTAACAAATTATTTTGTTCGACCAAGTCTAAGCCTGAAAGGCTGATAAGACTACAGGCGGGGGTGAGGTGACCGAAGGGAACAACCCCCGTTATACAGGGCCCATACAAAAGGAGTGCTGAAGGCACGAAAGACCATCTTGTCGCCCTTACAGGGCTTCCGTGTGTGGGGGGTATCCAATACCGGGGGCTAATGCCCCCGTCTGTAATCTTTCGCCCCTTCGGGGCTATTATCTCGTTCCGACCATACACTAATCTGATAAATCCGATAAATCTGAAGCGCAAAAATAAGAAATATAGTTGTCGAACTACAGGTGGGCGTAGTCGAAATTGCGGTATTCGTAGTCCTTTTCGGGGTCGAAGTATTCCTGGCTCTGATGGGTGCCTGAATAGACCAGATGGCCCTCGTGATAGACCTGGAGGTGGAGGAAGGGGACGGGCTGCCAGTCCTCGTCGGAGAGGGGCAGGGTGGAGAAGAGGATGGTGTCGGCGTCCTTCTGCAGCTGATGGAGCGTGTCGCGATAGTTGGTGTGGACGTACATGTACTCGCCGTCCCAGAGCAGGAGGTTGAGCTTGTTGTGGACGGAAAGTGCGGCGATGATGCGGTCGAGCAGCTGGAAGCGTTCCTCGGGCTGGAGGGCACGATAGAGGCGGTCCTGCTCGCGGTTGATCTCGTCGAGAAGATAGTAGAGCACACGTTCGGAGTCGGTCTGCCCCTCCTGTTCCGGCTTGAAGTCGTCGAGGCGGGGGAAGTCGAAGATGGTGCCGTTGTGGGCCAGTGTCCAGCAGCGTCCGCGATTGTCGTGCTTCACGAAGGGGTGGCTGTTCTCGTAATACATGCGCCCCACCGAAGCCAGGCGGATGTGGGCAATCATGTTACTGATGAGCAGGGGATGCCGCAGGCGCTGCTTGAGGTAGTGGCTCTGGTTGGCGCAGATTGCCTCCTTCTCGAGCGAAACGGCATCGCCGTAGAAGAGGGCCAGTCCCCACCCGTGGCAATGACGCTCGCTGTGGGAGTAGAATGTATATAGGTAGCCGTTCACTTCGATTCGCCTGCGGCTGCAGACGCCGAATAGTTCGCACATAGATGTAGTCCTTTTGTGATGAACCCTTCGGAGAACACGCGCCGCACAATCCATGCGTAGCGGTAGTCGTCGGGGGTGGTTATTTTACGATATTGGTATTCGAGCACGTTCAAGACCTCACCCGGGGCATTGATGCCGAGGAAGAAGCTGCGCATGGCGTCGAGCACGTGCAGGGCAGCTTCGGCTGCGGTGCGTACCTGACCGTCGGGCATCGCGATCTTCACCGTCCGCAGGTCGTAGTGGGCGGCATTCTTGAAGTTGGCGATGGCCTGCACCTGGTCCCTCGACGTGAGGGGGCGACGCGGTCGGGAGGCAAGCCACACGAGGAGCAGCTGGGCAAACTTCACGTCGCGCACCTCGATGCCCTCCTTGCGCAGCGGGTTGAGGTCGATCATGCGCAGTTCGATGTGGTTGACGCCCTGCTGGCGCAACGTCTCCAGGCGGTTGGGTCCGCGCGGTTTGAGCCGGATGGGGTAGTAGAGCTCGGAGGGTGCCTTAATCCAGCCTTCATCGACGTAGCGCTGGATGCTGTCGGCGTAGGCTTCGAGGCTGCTGTAGTCGAGTTCGGGCGTGAAGGCGTTCCAATAGCCCAGTTCGGAGCATCGCACACTGGCCATGCCGACAAACGAGGCACTGTCCTGCGGCTCATCGTCCTGCTGGAAGAAGCTGGCGTCGAGGAGGGGCGAGGCGGCCGTCAGCACGGTCATGATCCAACCATAGGCTGCCAGCTGTTCGGCCAGGTCGAGATAGAGACGGCTCTCGTAGGCGCGGTAGGCGGGTGTCTCCTGACCCTTGCGGAGGAGAATGCCCGTTTCGACCGCGTAGTTCCGGCGAAGGAGGTCGCCCGAGAAGGAATAGTTGAAGTGGATGCCCGAGAGCGTCATCTTGTAGCGCCCGTAGCGGTCGGAGAGGTAGTTGCGATAGGTGGTCTTCGACGAACGTCCCCCCTCGAACTGCGCCACGGGGATGTCGTCCTCGTCGCGAATGTAGGGCGGGTTGGAGAAGGGCCACAGCAGCTCGTCGTGCGGACGGATGCCCAGCTGGATGCGGCGTGTATGGTCGTAGAGGCTTGCCACGCCCTCGTCGGCGGACTTGAACACGGCCGTGTTGATCTCGGTCTGGTTCTCGCAGAAGTCGCGCGTGATGTGCTCGTCGTCGGGGAAGGGATGGGGCGTGTGGGCCATGCGGCCTTCGGTGGTCACTCGCAGCATCTCCTTCTCGAGGCCGAAGTTGCCGGCCAGCAGCAGGCGCCTTACGTTGTCGTTGTCAGGGTGTAGCATTGATTGATTAATTGATGGGAGTGATGGGAGTGGATGGGGGTGATGGGAGTGGATGGGAGTGATGGGAGTGATGGGAGTGGATGGGGGGACTTCCATTAGACAATCCAATTGGTCCCGTCGCGGCGTTCGAGGATGAAGCGGGCCTGAGCCTCGAGTTCGGAGACTGAAAGGCTCCAGGCGACGAAGACCTGTGCTCCCATGCCGCCTGAGATGCTCTTGGGGGGAACCTTTTCGAGCAGCAGCTTCGAACCCAGGTGTGCGCGGACTTCGTCGGCGGAATGCCTGTAGTCCACCTGCTCGCTTCGACCGAAGTGGGTGACGTAGCGCTGGAAGTGATAGTCGGGGAACGAACGGTTTTCGCCCAGCGTCAAAGCTTCGGCCCAGATCTGATAGACATCGACGTTGTAGGCGTAGTTCATCTTGTCGGGGATGTAGCCGCCCGGTGCCCGCATGTTGACCTCGAGGCCCAATATATCGCCGCGTTTTCCGAGTCCCTTCTTGTCGTGATCGAGGCGGAAGAACTCGAAGTGGAAGAAGCGGTTGTGCAGCCCGAAAGCCTGGACGACGCGCGGCCCGATGTCGTTGAGGTCGGTGGCCTGCACGTTTTGCGTGTAGCTTACGTTTTCGCCCGTGCCCTGGAGCATGGCGAGCGGCGTGGCCATCATCACCTGTCCGGCGCAGAAGAGGATGTTGCCCCGGGCGTCGGTGATGCCATCGAAGGTCTCGATGTGTCCGGGCACAAATTCCTCGAGGATGAAATGACGAGCGGGATAACGGGCCAACGTCTCGTGATAGAGGTTCGTCAGAGCGGCTTCGTCGCCGACCTTCCACGTGTTGCTGGCACCCACGCCGTTGTCGGGCTTCACGATGACGGGATAGCCCACCTTCGCGGCAAACTGCAGGGCTTCGTCGAGCTGGTCGATGAGGTGATGGCGTGCCGTCTTGACCTTGGCGCGCCGATAGCCGAGCTTCATCTGCGACTTGAGCTTCACGCTCTGCAGTTCGTCGGTCTTCCATCCGCTCGGGATGTTGAAGTCGGTGCGGAGCCGTGCCTCGAGTTCGAGCCAGTATTCGTTCTGGCTTTCCACGTAGTCGATTCGACCGTAGCGACCGATGTAGTAGCCTGCCGCCCGATACACCTGGTCGTAGTCTTCGAGCGAAGTGACGTAGTAGTATTCGCTGACGGAACTTCGGACCTCGGGAGCCAGGCTGTCGTAGGGCGCATCGCCGACGCCGAGCACATTGACGCCGAGGCGCTTCAGGCGATCGCAGAAGTTCCAGAAGTGCAGCGGAAAATGGGGGGAGATGAAAAGGACGTTCATGATGGGTGTCTGGATTAGGGGTGTTGCGTCTATTCCCACAGGAAGTGCATCCAGGTGGGCACTTCGTGCTGCCACGATGCCTCGTTGTGGTTGCCCCCTTCGTTGCGGAAGAGGTAGGTGCGTGCGCCCTTCTGCTGAACGAGCCATTCCATCTCGCGGATGCGGTCCTCGAGGCCGGGATTGCTCTGCTGTTCGACCGTGCCCCACGAGAAGAAGATGCGCGTGTCGGGGTCGATGGCGGCCTGGGCGATGTCGTTGCGGAACTGGGGCATGGCGGGCTGGATGGCGGGCGAAATGACAGCGGCCTTCGAGAAGACGTGGTTGAAGCGGACGATGGCATAGAGCGACATCATGCCGCCCATCGAATAGCCGGCGATGGCGGTTGCCTCGCGGTAGGGCCAGGTGCGATAGTTCTGGTCGATGAAGGGCTTGAGGCCGTGCTCGATCCACTCGAGCGTCTGATGGCCGATGCCCGGGATGTGGCCGTAGAAGCGGCTCTGGACGTCGTAGGGGCAGTATTCGCGGATGCGTGTCCAGTCGTCCTGGGCACATTCGATGCCCACCACGATGAGGCGTTTCCACCAGCTGTCGAGAAACTCCTTCAGCCCCAGGCTCTTGCCGAAGGTGGCATCGCCGTCGAAGTAGAGGTTGTGGCCGTCGAACATGTAGAGGACGGCATAACGCTCGGCGGACTGGTAGTAGTCGTCGGGCAGATAAAGGTGGATGCGGCGGTCTTCGCCGGCGGGTTCGCAGAAGACGTTGAATTTCTGTATCATGTTGCAAGACTATCTTTTTTCGTGAACAAAGCGGATGAACTCGTCTTTCTCTTCGACGGTTCTGAGGCGGACGGTGTACATCTGGTTGCCCATGGCACCCGAGAGGATGTCGGGCATTCGTTCGCACATGACCAGGCTGCCCGCATAGCGTTCGAGGATCTCCTCATGCGAGTGGACGTAGTGGTAGATGTCGCGGCGCGAGGCAAAGACGCAGTAGTACTCGTCGAGCCAGGCCTTGCTGAGGGCGTTGCCGGCATCGTGCTGGCTGTCCTGTGCCAGGCGCGACTTGCCGAAGGCCACCATGTCGGCCCAGATCTTATACACGTCGGTGGAGTGGGCGTAGTTGATCATGTCGGGCGTGTAGCCACCTGCCGGGCGCATGTTGACCTCGAGAGCCACGAAATCGCCCACTTCGCCCAGGTTCCTGCGGGGCTTGTCGAGACGGAAGAACTCGAGGTGCACGAAGCGGTTGATGACGCCGAAGGCCTTCACCGTGTCGCGTCCCAGGGTGCGGAGCGACTGGGGCATCTCCTTGTCCACGTAGTAGGAGAGGTCGAGGCGCTTGTTGACGATGTCCATGATGCTGGGCGGCCAGACGGTCATCGACTCGAACAGGGCCTTGCCTTCGGCATCGACGATGGCGTCGTAGGAACAGATTTCGCCCGTGATGAACTCCTCGACGACGTAGGGCTGGTCACCGTATGCCTGGACGAAGGAGCGCAGCTCCTGTTCGTCGTGCAGCTTGTGGGTGCCGCCTGCCCCAACGCCTACATCGGGCTTGGCGATGAGCGGATAGCCACATTCGCCGGCAAAGCGCAGCAGGGCATCCAGCCCGCTGGAGGTCTTCTCCTGCCGTGCTGTGGGAATGCCGCCCTTGCGATAGTACTTCTTCATCTCGGACTTCTCCTTGATGGAGGTGATGCGGTCGTACTGTATGCCTGTGGTGACGTGGAAGTCGGTGCGGAGGCGTGCGTCCTGTTCGAGCCAGTATTCGTTGTTGGACTCTATCCAGTCGATCTTGCCATATTTGTAGGAGAGGAAGGCCACGGCACGGAACATCTGGCTGTAGTCCTCCATGTTTTCGACACGGTAGTATTCGGTGAGGGCATCGCGGAGTTCGGGGCTCAACGCTTCGTAGGGCGCATCGGCAATGCCAAGCACGGTGACGCCGTTCTGTTTCAGCCGGATGCAGAACTCCTGATAGGTGCGCGGGAACTGGGGTGAGATGAAGATGAAATTCATAAAAATTTATTAATGGGAGTTGATGGGAGTTGATGGGAGTGATGGGAGTTGATGGGAGTTGATGGGGATGATGGGAGTTGATGGGAGGTAGGGGGAGGCAGCGGACGATACATTGTTCCCTTTCGGTCACGTCCAAGTGAAGCGCCTTGTGGAATATGGGGACCCAAGAGACATACGTCCGTTAACTCCTGCGCGTTAGCGCTAACTCCCGCTAACTCCTGTTAACTCCCGCTAACTCCTGATAACTCCTGTTAACTCCAAAGTGAAAAACTTACGCTACCTTGCGTCCTGTTTCCTCCAGAATATGTTCGAAGAAATAGCTGGCCTGCTTGCGCCACCATTCGAAGCTGTGGCTCACGTCGAATCCCCAGATGTCGGTCCAGTGGGGGATGCCCTTTTCGGCCAACAGGTTGCCGAGGCTGCGTGTGCTTGCGTTGGTCACGCCTTCGTATTCGCCCTGTCCGCAGCAGAGGATGATCTGCTTGTCGCGGTAGGTGTCGAGCAGCAGGCTCGGGTCGTTCTGGTCGCGCAGGTAGTGGAGGGGGGAGTTGCGATAGATGAGCGCGTCGTGGAATCCAGGGAAGAAGTAGTCGGCGTGGAAGAGGCCGCTGAGCGAAAGCAGGGTGTCGAACAGGTCGGGACGGCGGAAGAACAGGTTGCCGGCATGGTAACCGCCCATCGAGCAGCCCGTGACAATCAGGCGCCGGCCTTTGCTGACAGCCGGGATGAGTTCGTCGATGATGTATTCGAACCAGCGCTCGTGCAGCTCGATCAGCTGCCGATAGTCGTGCTGCTGCCGGGGATTCGCATTCACGGCGCTCCACGTCTCCCGGTCGATGCTGTCGCAACAGATGAGGTGGATGAGCCCGCGTTCGATCATGGGAGCAAGCACATCGACCATGCCATTATCCTCCCACTCCCAGAACCGCTGGTCCTGGCTTGGGAACACGAGCACACCTCGACCTGCGTTGCCGAAGGTCTTGTACTCCATCTCTCTGCCGAGAGCTGCACTCCAATGCTTGTAGTATCTTACTTCCATCTTTTCTTCGTGTTTGCGTGAATAAAGAATTGTTTTCGGGTGCAAAGATAGAGATGGAAGGTGTAAATATCCAAGGTTTGGCGAAAAATTTAGAAAATATCACTTTTATATTGGATAATTCAGAAAAATATTCTAAGGAGATAGGCTATTTTCGTTGAGCAGGAAACGTATTACCGTTCCAACAGCTGCTCGGGGGCTTTCATGATGTCCTGGAGTTCGGGAGGGAGGATCGTGAGGAAGGTGCCGAAGAGACGGCCGTTCTGGACTTGCAGTTCGTAGCCCTCTTCACCCTCGACAAACAACGAATCGCTGCGAACCAATAGATAGTAGGTGGGGCCGCCCACCGGCTTCGGATCGAGAAAGGGAACCTTCGTGATGGAATGGTTGACCAGCCGGGTGATGAATTTCTCGTACTGCCCCGCCTGCAGGGGAATGATGGAATCGTATTTCTGCTCTTCGCCATACCCCGACATTACTCTCAGTCGCACAGAGTCCTTGTGAACGGTGACCTCACAGTCGTACCGGCAGTCGGGAATCACCGTGCCGTTGTCGAAGAAATAGGACACGCTTGTCGCCTGGCTGAGCAATGCTTCGTCCAGTTTTTGGCTTTGCTTGTCTGTGCCTTGTGCACAGGCGGTGTTCGAGAGTGCCAGGATCAGCACGCCGAGGATGGTTAGGAGGTGTTTCATACTGAACAATTAATGATAATTTGATAATTCGTGTTTATAGAAAAATATGTTGCCTCATTTGCGGGTGCAATATACACATTTTATTTGACAAATGGTGTATATCGTCGGAAAAAAATACTTCGAACAAAGTATTTCGTTCAATTCAACCGATTGCACGAAGTCAAAATCGAACAAAAACGAGCGGATGATTGCGAAATAGTGGGCATAAATTTGGTATTCTCGGATTTCTGTCCTATCTTTACCGCGTCATTTCATTTATCAAACTATATAATATATACGATTATGCTTGGTGCAATCATTGGCGATATAGTGGGCAGCCGCTGGGAGTTCAATCGCACGAACGACTACAACTTCGAGCTGTTTTCCGACAAGAACAATTTCACGGACGATACCATCTGCACGATTGCTGTGGCCGATGCGTTGCTCCACGGGACAAGCGACTTCGGCAAGTACATCCATGCCTGGTGCCGCAAATACCCGCATCCCAAGGGCGGCTACGGCGGACGTTTTGCCCAATGGGTGTGGAGCAACGACCCGAAGCCCTACGGCAGCTTCGGCAATGGTGCTGCCATGCGAATCAGCCCGGTGGCGTGGTTTTCGCTCAATGTCCATGCCCAGATGTATTATGTCGTGGAGGCCACATCCTGCACCCACAACCATCCGGAGGGAATCAAGGGCGCGAAGGCCGTGGTGAGGGCCATCCACGACTGCCTTGAGATGCACGGGATGTTTGATCATATCGGTCCGAACGAGATCATGAACCATGGACTGAAAAGGGCGCTGACCGACTACGGCTATTCCATCGACTTCGAACTGAAGGATGTGCAGAACCGCTTCGACGAGACCTGCCAGGGCACGGTGCCCGTTGCCTTCTGGGTCATCAGCCGGAGCCATTCGTTCGAGGATGCCATCCGCAAGGCCGTCATCCTCGGTGCCGATGCTGACACGCTCGGAGCCATTGTGGGAAGCATCGCTGAGGCCATCTGGGGCATACCAGAATGGATGAAGCAGAAGGCCATCGCCTATCTGCCGCAGGATATGAGGGATGTGTTGGATGCTTTTCGCAAGCAGTGTCCTTGGCGACATTCCACCCGGTTGGCCAAGAAGCAGGAGGAGAAGCAGCAGCAAGCGGAGGCCATCGAGTATTGGACGTTAGGGCTGGGTGACCTCAACAAGACGCTGAAGGGTGAGAATCCGCTCCCCGATAAGCGTGAGACCGCTACGGCCAGCTCCTGGAAGATCATCCCGATGCCGAAGGATTCTGACGAGATAGCCGACGTGGCCCTCGACTTCTGGATTCCCGCTGCCGCCATGGCAATCATCCGCAAGGGCCACATCCCCGCAGCCATGGAGGACCACTGGTTCATGTATTGTGACGAGGAGTACATCCGCTACTTCCGCAGCTGGACGGGCATCTGCGCCTTCGAGGCTCATTACACGAAGGAGGGGGACGATTACCGGGTGGATCGTCTGCGAATAAGCAGTGACTTCGCCCAATATGGTGCCAATGGAGCAGCAGCAGGTGCCGCTCTCTTCCGCTATCTTGTCCTTGCCGAATCGGGCGGCAACTCCCAGCTCGCCTGGCAGCAATATATCGAGGCGAAGGAGAAGATGTAGGGGATTTTTCTGAAACCTCTGCCACAAATTGGCGCAGCCTTCGTGTACTTTTGCAGCGAATAATTGAATTTTAAATGGCAGACAATGATAGAGGGCAAAGCCTAATTACCAAATATGTGTGGCTGATAGAAACTATCTATCGCAGACACAAGATCTCATTCAAGGAACTGAATGAGCTATGGCTTCGTGATGACATCAGCAGAGGAGTGGACATTCCAAAGCGCACTTTTGACAACTGGCGCTATGTCATCTGGGATATGTTCGGCATCAGCATCGTCAATGAGAACCGTGGTGAATACCGTTACTTTATCGAAAACGAGGAAGACATTAGTAATAATGGACTTCGCTCCTGGCTCTACAACACTTTCTGTGTGACCAATGCATTGGCAAACAGTCAGAACATCAAAGACCGTATTCTCTTGGAAAATGTTCCTTCAGGGCAGCAATATCTCAAACCTATTATTGAGGCGATGAAAGAAAATCGTGTGCTCAACATCACCTATCATAGCTATTGGAAAGATGAGGAGAAAAACTTTAATGTGCAGCCTTACTGTGTGAAGTTGTTCCGGCAGCGTTGGTACATGGTCGCTCGAAGCACCTATAAATACTATTATAAGAAGGGACCGCGCATCTACTCTCTTGATAGGATCAAATATCTCCAAGCTACAGATGAGAAATTTGAAATGCCTAAGGACTGGTCTGCAAAAGACTTCTTTGACGGCTGCTTTGGCATCATTGCCGACCACAACATCAAGCCGCAACCGGTCAAACTGAAAGTGTCGGCAGGACAGGCTAATTACATCCGTGATCTGCAGATTCACGAGTCGCAGGAGGAAATAGAACGCAACGAGGATTACAGCATCTTCTCCTTCTTCCTCCGTCCCGAATTCGATTTCCAACAGGAATTGTTGCGGAATGGTGAAGATGTAGAAGTTCTCGAACCATCATGGCTCCGCAAGGAGATAGCAGAAAGGATAAAAAGAATGTGGAACAAGTATAATGAGGACAAATAATACTAGTATAATTTAATTTAAAATTTTATAGATTATGGGGAAAGAAGAACAACAACGTAAATTGAAAGAATGGTCTGCAGAGACCGTTAAATTTTATTTAGACCAGGTAGAGCAAGTAAACCAAGATGGTAAAAATGATGCTCCATCGTTCTACAATCAGTCAGATTTGTCAAGGGTGGATAAATGCGAACTGATGATTATTGGCATTAATCCGGGTTGTGGTAGTCCTTTTTCAGAATGGAAACTAAAAGATAAAATATCCTCAGATTTTTTATATAAGGGGAATCCCGTCTTTGAAGGGAAAAGCGATCAGGAAATAATTAATATAATGTCCATAAATAAAGATGAAGACAAGAAAAGATGTGGATGGGACCTATGGCATAAAATACATACAATGCTTGGTTTTTCTGGAAAGGGCGAATTATTAAAAAACCTTGCTCAGTTCGTTATTACTAATATGGTGTTCTTTGGAACGGCTAAACAAGTTCAAATACCTAAAGGAATTGATCAAGAGAAATGTGCTGAAAAAACTCTTCAATTAATAGATATCCTCGATCCGAAGGTCGTTCTTTTGCTTGGAGAGAAGTCCAGACAATTATTCACAAAGGTGGCAAAGATCACTCAGATGGAAGATCTTGTTCCTGGCTATCATGTTTTTTATAGCTTCAACAATAATCGCCATATTATTGCAATATATCATACCGCATATTATAAATTTTACACAAATCAAAATAATAAGGCAGTAATTGGAAAGACAATCGGTTATGCATTAGACAATTCCTCGAAAAGAATCGAGAAGCAAAATCTGGAGTCTATTTTATCAGAATTAATTAATGAAGAAAGCAAGAATAGGATAAACGAGATCAGTTCGAAATTAATAGAACGAATTCGTGAGTTGAAGAAATTGATTAAAGCTAATGGTTCCAAACAATGGATATATAATCGTGACACTCTTGTACATGAATACTATACAGATATCGACATTGATACAGACAAATATAAAAATAGCGAACGTAACATTGCAATAGACTTGTTCCCTAAAGATAATGAATATTGGATAACCGTATTCTCTAGAGAATATGATAAAAGACAATCGGAAAAAATCGCCAAGGAGGCACTTGGAATTGAATATGAAGGCTGCCCTGGCAATCCAGAGCGCCATTTATATGCAAGAATTCCAATGAGTGAAAGCAATGAAAAAATTGTTGAAACCATGAATGATCTTCTCAAAAAAATCAAAGATTATCGAGACAAAAAATAATTTCCTTGACCTCTGCCACCAGTTGGCGGGGGTCTTTGTTATCTTTGCACTCGTAACAATTAAAACAAGTGAAAGATGGCAAGGAAAAGTAATTTAGATCTGCTCTCTGCAATAGAGCAGATAGTAGAGAAGGCTAAGGGAAGCGGACTGAGCAGCGAGTTCTATCGCAAGGCTTACAGATATATTAAATATGTGGCAGAGAAACTGGAACTCACCAAGGAACAAAGTGTGATGATGGCACTGTTTATAGACCATAGTGACTCCAGCGACATAACTATTAGCGACTTCAGCGAGTATCTGGGGTGTAGAACTACGAGAATAATACGATATATGTCTGACATTGATATGCTTGAGAAAAGGGAACTGATAAGATGTTGTCGTTTAACCAAATCGTTTAAATATAGGGTTCCGCAGGAAGTGATAGAGGCATTTAAGCAGAATAAGAAGTTCACACCAAGGGACTGCTCAGGACTATCGTGCCAGGAGTTTTTCAAAGAGATTGAGAAAATATTTGATTCAAGACTTTACCGAGAGTTAACATTCTCTGCTACTGCAGATAAAATAAGACATCTACTTGAATGCAACCCACAGCTTCTTTATGTTCAAAAGGTTAAGAGCTATAAATTGAACGAGCAGGACGAGATGATACTACATTTCTTTTCAAGCCAGTTTGTGCTATATAATGATGATGACGTAACGATTTTTGAATCGGATTATATCTATGATAGCAAATGCACATTGGGACTTGTTAGATCTGCCATGAACGATGGGAGTCATATTCTTCTGCAAAAAAAGATTATTGAGAATAACTGTAGTGACGGTTTTGTTAATATGAATTCATATCGTATGACGGCTAACGCCAAAAGGGATTTATTCTCAGAACTCAACCTATCGTCTATAGTCGAAGACATTAAGTATAATTATGTTATTAAATATGGGGATATAACACCCAAAAAGTTATTCTACGGAGATAAGGTCAGTAGACAGATAGCTGAATTAGGCAAACTTCTGGAAGACTCGGAGTATAAGAAAATTTGTTCACGAATGAGGGAGAAGGGGTTCAGATGCGGCTTCACATGTCTGTTTTATGGTGAACCTGGCACAGGAAAGACTGAGACAGCACTGCAATTAGCCAGACAAACTAAGCGAGACATTTTTCAGGTCAACATAGCGCAGATAAAGAATATGTTTGTGGGAGAAAGCGAGAAGAACATCCAGCTAGTTTTTGAAACATACCGTAATTTGGTGAAACAGCGCGGCATCGCCCCCATCCTGCTCTTCAACGAGGCTGACGCAATAATAGGCAAACGCCGGGAAGGAGCAGAGAGAGCAATAGACAAGATGGAGAATACCATTCAGAACATCATCCTGCAGGAGATGGAAAATCTTGATGGAATACTCATTGCAACAACCAACCTCGCACAGAATATGGACAAAGCCTTCGAACGCCGCTTCCTCTATAAGATAAAGTTCGAGAAACCTACCATAGAAGCGCGTATGTGTATGTGGCATGAGATGATACCGGCTCTGAAGGATGATGACATACGAACTCTGGCAACGAAATACGATTTCAGTGGTGGCCAGGTGGAGAACATCGCTCGCCACTACACCATTGCCAACATTCTGCATGGAGAGCCTGTCAATATGATCGAGGCACTTTCATCGTATTGCGACAGCGAGAGGCTTGAGAACGAAAAGCATAATAAAATAGGATTCAATGTGTAACTTCTTCGTATGATGGGAAGAAAGGGTATAATTCCTCTCGACCCGTTACATGAAGCCCTTGGTTGTCAACTGCTTCAGATTAGGCGAAGGAGAAGATGTGAGGTCGTTTTATTTAATGGATTAAAAAGAACGGTCAGTTTACCTTTTGGGTTGATTTGACATATATAGGCGAAAGCCCCAATGGGGAAGAATAAAATCTATTAAAACATATGGAAGATAAACCCACAACTAACAATCTGCAGCGGTTCGTTGCTGCCCAGGAAGGCGGCTGCCGGTGGAATGATGGCGATGGCACTTATGAAGATGCTCTGTCGGAAGTTCGAAACGGTAGAAAAACAGGTCATTGGATCTGGTACATATTTCCGCAAATGAAAGGTTTAGGAGAAACAGCCGCATCGAAATATTATGGTATTGTTAACCGTGAGGAAGCCAAGGCCTATATCGAGCATCCCATCCTGGGGCCGCGTCTCATAGAGATTACCCAAGCATATCTTGCTACAGGCAAGGAGGCCTATCGAGTATTCGGTGATGATGCCATTAAGGTTCGGAGTTGTATGCTGCTGTTCGCTTCGGTATCCGACAATCCCGTCTTCAAGGAAGTATGCAGGCGGAACTGTTGGATGGTGTAATTCTATTATTCAACAATGATCGTTCTGGTCGTATAGTTCGAATAAACCACAATCTGGATGCCCTTTTCCTTCGCAGGAATCGGGACTCCCTGCAGATTGTATCGTGCCACTTCGGTGACAGCTTCGTCCGTGGCCACTCTCTGGACGGCATTCGAGGGAGTAACGGGCCTTGAAAGCAGGAAAACGGTTACCAGCGAGCTGGAACTGCTGTTATAGCTGTCCAGCGATGAATTCATCTGCTCAACAGTGAAACCGTTTTCTGCCAACAGGTTAAGCACTTGGCCGATGCAATCCTTGCCATTATAGCAATGAAAGTCGTTCATGGGCAGATATTCCTTTTTCATCGTCGAAGGAACGTCGCCACTTAATATGATAAAATTATCTTTATCCTGTTTACAATAGACCGTCACGTAGCTCTTTTGTGCAAACGCACCAACAATCATTCCACATAGGAAAATCAGGGATAATACTCTTTTCATACAGCTTGAGTTTAGGTGATGCATTATGCCCAGGTCATCCAGGCCGGAGTCTTTCTCGAGCTGATGAACCTGGGCATGAATAGGTTGAGACTACATGGTGGCCGTGAGGAAGGTGGCGTTGCCGAAGATGTAGAGCGTGTTTTCGGAGGCGGGCACGAGCAAGGTCTCGCCCTGGCGCACCTTGACGCCGTTGATGTTGGCTTCACCCCACAGGCAGACCACAACGACGAACGAGTCGCAATGGAAATCGATCTGCTGCGCCACCTGCACGACTACGCGATGCACGATGAAATAGGGGCAGTTGATGAGCTGCGTGATGGGACGTGTGCTGTCGTAGGATGTCCTGTACTCGGGCCACACCTGGTAGTCGATGGCGTCCTTGGCCTGCTCGATGTGGAGTTCGCGTGGCTTGCCATGGGCATCCTTGCGTCCGAAGTCATATACGCGGTAGGTGATGTCGCTGGTCTGCTGGATTTCGGCGAGGAAGCAACCGGCACCGATGGCGTGCAGACGTCCGGCAGGGAGGAAGAACAGGTCGCCCTGATGTGCCTCGTGGGTGGCTATGACGTTGGCCATGGGATTTTCGCCCTCGCGGGAGTCGGTGGTGACCATCTGCTCGTAGTCCTCGGGGGTGATGCTCTTCTTCAGGCCTGCGTAGATCTTGGCGCCCACGTCGCTCTTGATGATGTACCACATCTCGGTCTTGCCTGCACAGCCGTGACGCTCCTGGGCGAGCTTGTCGTCGGGATGCACCTGTACGCTCAGGTCCTGGCGCGAGTCGATGAACTTGACGAGCAGGGGAAACTTGTTGCCGAAGCGCTTATAGACCTTGTTGCCCACGAGCAGCCCCTTGTACTTGTCGATGAGCTGCGTGAGTGTGAGTCCCACATCGACATCGTCGATCAGGCCACGTTCGATGGCCACGCTGTCCTGACCGGGCACGCCACTGATCTCCCAGCTCTCGCCGATGTTGGGCTGCGCGGTATAAATGCCCTTGAAGGGCGCAATCTGATATCCTCCCCAGATGGTGGACTTCAGGATTGGTTCAAACTTGTATGGTTTCATTGTTGTAGGAAATTAGCGCCGCAAAGATAATCAAAATCGAATTCGCCACCAAATCCTAATAAGAAAAAATGACACATCCATTCATTTTTTCTCGGAATAGAGAATGCGCAATTGCCAATTCTATCACGGCTTCTTGAAGTAGTCGTTGTACATCTTGATGCCAAAGATGATGACGCTACATACAAAAGTGATGAAGTTGGTGAGCATGATGTAATAATTCGAGCTGATGAGACCTTGTGTCAGAAAGCCGAAGGAACCTACGGCCATCATGATGAAACCGGGCAGTGAGATGCCGTCGGTGTTGCGTGTGCGAATGGTTTGAATGGCCTGCGGGAGATAACCCAGCACAAGACCAATGCTGCCAACAAGGCCGCAGATGTCAAATAGTGATTCCATAGTTTGATTTATTAATAATGCGCCGCAAAGATACGAATAAAAAGGGAAATAACAAAGAAAATCCTTGTTTTTTTGACGAAAAACAACAAACTTTGACACCTGTTTCTGCCCAAAAAAGGGGAGCACGAAGGGGAGCAAAAAGGGGGAGCATAAACAAAAAATCCTACGCAGAACGGATTCTACGTAGGATTGTTGTGGAGCTGGAGGGGTTCGAACCCTCGTCCAAACAGGGGGTATCGGCGCTTTCTACATGCTTATTCCAGCCTGGATTGTCGGGTGTCGCCAAGACCTGGACCACCAAGCGGCACCTTAGCCTCTAAGATTTCACCAGAGCCGCGAGGCAGACCCTGATTAGTCCCGATTTACCTGCACCACCGGTTCCTCAGTCTCGGAACAAGGACCTTGGGGTGATGTCTTGTCAGCCGACCTTGTCAGCTGATTAAGCTTCAATCTACTATACTTCGATTAAGCAGCAAGAGCGTAGTTATTCTCGCCAATTATATTTTGCCATCGTGGATTAGAGTGATAGGTGACATCTCACTGCATGCTTACACAGAGGCCCATCCCGCTGTCAAAGCCAGTCAGCCCCGGTTTGAGGGCGCAAAGTTAAGACTCTTTTTTGTAAAATGCAAATTATAGGTGCATTTTTTCTCAAAAAAGGTGATATTTTTACAACTTTTAGTGATTTTGTTTCTATTTTCGGGTCGAAAATTAGGAAAAACCGAAAAAAATCGTTAACTTTGCGCCGCAAAATTTTCGAATTATAGCAATTTATTTAGAATGAATAATAGAGTAGTTATTACAGGTATGGGTATCTGGTCGTGCCTCGGCTATGACCTTGATACGGTACGCGAAGCATTATACAACGGCAAATCCGGTATTATTTTCGACCAGACTCGCAAGGATATGGGATTCCGATCGGCATTGACTGCCTTCGTCGAGAAGCCCGACTTGAAGAAGCTTATTCCCCGCAATCAGCGACAGTTCATGCCCGAGGAGGCACAATACGCTTATTGTTCCACACGCCAGGCCCTGGAGCAGGCCGGCATCACACAGGAGTACCTCGACGAGAACGAGGTGGGCATCCTGTTCGGCAACGATTCGGTTGCACAGGCGACCTACAAGGCCGTGAGCAAGATCTATGAATACAAGGATACGGCAGCCTGCGGTTCGGGCTCGATCTTCCAGTCGATGAACTCGACGGTGACGATGAACCTTGCCACGCTGTTCCACCTGCGCGGCATCAACCTGACCACGTCGGGTGCCTGTGCTTCGGGCAGCCACGCCCTGGGCCTGGCCTACCTGCTGATCAAGGATGGCCTGCAGGACTGCATCATCGCCGGTGGCGCCCAGGAGGTGAATCCCGAGTCGGTGGGTTCGTTCGACGGCATCCAGGCCTTCTCGACCCGCGAGGATGAGCCGACGAAGGCGAGCCGCCCGTTCGACAAGAACCGCGACGGACTGGTGCCCGGTGGTGGCGCTGCCACTTTGATCGTCGAGAGCCTTGAGCACGCCCTGGCACGCGGCGCACAGCCTATTGCCGAGATCATCGGCTGGGGCTTCAGCGGCAACGGCGACCACATCTCGACGCCCAACGTGGCTGGCCCACAGCGTTCGCTGGAACTTGCCCTGAAGAGTGCTGGCGTCGATGTGAAGGAGATTGGCTACGTGAATGCACATGCCACTTCGACCCATGCTGGCGACGGACGCGAGGCCATGGCAATTGCCAACGTGTTCGGCGACTACAAGGTGCCCGTGACTTCGACCAAGGGACAGACCGGACATGAGATGTGGATGGCTGGTGCATCGGAGGCCATCTATTCGATCCTGATGATGAAGAACAACTTCATTGCCGGTTCGCTCAACTTCGAGGAGCCCGACGAGGAGACGGCCTGCATCAACGTGATCGCCAAGACGCAGGAGGCTCACTTCGACATGTTCCTGAGCAACAGCTTCGGATTCGGCGGAACGAATTCAACCCTTATCATCAAGGAATATAAGGGTTGAACAATTAACAATTAAAAATTAACAAATAACAATTGTTGGTTGGTCCCAAAATAATTAACAATTAACAATTAACAATTGTTGGTTTGACCAAAGAAATAATAAAAAACAATTCAATTTTTTGAAACAATTAAATAAATATACATTATGACACGTGAAGAAATTATCGATCAGGTAAAGGAAGTCCTCGCTGAGGAGTTTGAGGTAGAACAGGACGTCATGACTGATGACGCAGTTATCAAGGATACCCTTGAGCTCGACAGCCTTTCGCTCGTTGACCTCGTTGCAGTAATTGAGCACACCTTCAAGGTGAAGATCCCTGCAGCCGACCTCCCCACCGTCAAGACTTTTGCACAGCTCTACGACTACATCGAGAGCCACCTCTAATTCCCGACGGATATTCGTACAAAATTGCAGCGCCCTGCGGACCCTTCAATGGTGCGCGGGGTGTTCGTTTTTTACTACCATACGAAGATTATGCTGTATCAAGGAGAAGATATCAAGAAGCTGATTCCGCAGCGCGACCCCATCATGATGGTCGATGCGCTGGTAAGTGCCGAAGGTGATGTCTGCCAGACCGAACTCGGTGTGCGCGAAGACAATTTCTTCATCGAGGAAGACCAGCTGCTGTCGGAGCCGGGGCTTATCGAACACATCGCCCAGTCGGCGAGTGCCTTTGCGGGCTATCGCTGTGTGGTGAAGGGCGAGCCTGCTCCCGTGGGCTATATCGGCGAGGTCAAGAAGTTCCATTGCTATCGTCGCCCTGCCATCGGTGACGTGCTCAGCACCACCATCACCATGGGTGCCGAGGTCAACGGCATCACCATCATCACGGGCGAGACCAAGGTGAACGACGAAGTGGTGGCCGACACCCAGATGAAGATCTTTACGGCCGACGAGTAATTGCGACCCATAAATTTCGAAACTATGCTACTAAAGGATAAGTTTTACAAGGTGGAGCAGGAGAACATCCTGACACCCCTCCATGGCGTCTATCTGATTGCCCTGCTGCCCGATGCCGACGTCTATCGGGGTCATTTTCCCCACAAGCCGGTGTGCCCGGGCGTCTGCAACATCGAGACCATCCGCGAGTGTGCCGAGATGCTCACGGGCAAGAAGCTCTTCATGAAGACCATCAAGCAATGCCGCCTCACGGCAGTAGCCACCCCGCAGGTCTGCCCCTTGCTCGACGTGAATGTGATGCTGACTCCCAATGCCGACTCTTCGGCCTACATCATCCAGGCACGTATCGCCGATGCCGAGACGACCTATATGGAGCTGAAGGGAGAGTTTGCAATTAATATGAATAAATAGGGGAATTTTAGGGATATTAAGGGATATTTGGGGATGTTAAGGGACGTCACTATCGCCTGTAGAGAGTAGGACCAAAGAAACATTTGTCCCTTCTAATCCCTTAAAATCCCTAAGAATCCCTAAGAATCATTTAATAATAATGACAAACTTTTTTATTCGAATATATCATTTCTTCGACAAGCACAGGGTGGTGTGGGTTGCACTGTGGGCCTTTCTGCTGTGTTTCTTCGGCTACTTTTCGACCAAGATCTACCTGGAGGAGGACATTGCACGCCTGCTGCCTTCGTCGAGGAACGAGGACGGAAGCATCAAGCTCGCCTTCTCGAGCCTGCGAATCAAGGACAAGACGTTCATCATCTTCCACGATCGGGAGGGAATCGGCGTGGATTCGCTCTGCAATGTGGTGGATGCCTTCTGCGACTCGATTCAGGCGCGCGACAACCAGCGTCCAGAGAACATGCGCACCATCGGCAACCTCTTCAGCCAGGTTCATACCGACGATATCCTGTTCGAGGGCATCGACTACATGATGGAGCACCTGCCCAACTACATCGACACGTCGGCCTATGCGGGCTTCGACACGCTGCAGACCGAGGCACACATCCTGAAGCAACTGCAGGAGAACAAGGCGCAGGCTACTTCGCTCATCGGTGAGGCCTTCCCCGAACTTCTGCAGATCGACCCCATCGGCATGCGTTACGTGCTGATGGACAAGATGAAGGGACTGATGAATGCGGGCGGCAGCTATTCGATTGTCAACCAGCACCTGCTTGTGCCCGATTCGACCGTGGCTGCCGTGGTCATCACACCAAGGTTTGCCAGCACCGACTCGGGCAACGGCGCCATCCTGTTCCAATGGATGAACGAATACATCGAGCAGTTCGAGGCCATTGCCCCGGGCGTGAAGATTGGTTATCACGGTTCGCCTGCCAATGGTGCCTACAACTCGTGGACGCTGAAGAAGGACATCAAGAACAACATCATGTGGTCGCTGATCATTGTGCTGCTGGTCATCTTCCTTTGCTTCCGCAACTGGAACACCATTCCGCTGCTGCTGCTGCCCGTCGCCTTCGGCACGGTGTTCGGCCTGGCGATGATGTACTTCATCAAGGGACAGTTCTCGCTGCTTGCCTTGGGCATCGGCGCCATCGTGCTGGGTGTGGCCTTGAGCTACGTGCTGCACGTCATCACCCACTACAAGTACGTGGGCGACCCGGTAC
>JAEEUA010000212.1 GCA_016286775.1 Bacteroidales bacterium | reverse complement strand
TTATCCTGCATCAGCTGGTAGAAGGCTTCGAAGTCGCAGATGTCGATCTTCACGAATTCGTAATTGGGTTTGCCCTCCACATCCTTCAGGTTCGCCAGGTTACCGGCGTAGGTTAGCTTGTCGAGATTGATAATGTGGTAGTTGGGATATTTGTTCACAAAGAGGCGTACGACGTGCGAGCCAATGAAGCCAGCACCGCCTGTGATAACTATTGTTCTTTTTGACATATTCTATCTTGAATTAACATTTTATTATTTCACGAAATAACGTAATACCGTAATTTCGTAATTCCGGTATTACGGAATGTCGAATCCCGTAATTCCGAAATTCCAAATTGCCGGCCGCTTACAGTTCGCGACGGCCGTCGCGCTTGATTTCATCGATGACCTTGAGCAAATATTGGCCATACTGATTCTTGAGCATGGGCTGTGCAAGTTGGCGCATCTTCTCTTCATCAATCCAGCCCTGACGATAGGCAATGCCTTCGAGGCAAGCTACCTTCAGGCCCTGGCGCTTCTCGATGACCTCGATGAAGGTCGAAGCTTCGGACAGCGAGTCGTGGGTGCCAGTGTCGAGCCAGGCGAAACCGCGACCGAGTGTTTCAACCCGCAGCTCCTTGTCGTTCAGAAACCATTGGTTCACGGTTGTGATCTCGAGTTCGCCACGTGCCGAAGGCTTGATGTTCTTGGCTACATCGACCACCTTGTTGGGGTAGAAATAGAGGCCCACGACGGCATAGTTTGACTTCGGATGGGCGGGCTTTTCCTCGATGCTGAGGCAGTTGCCCTGCTTGTCGAATTCGGCCACACCATACCGCTCGGGATCGTTCACCCAATAGCCGAATACAGTGGCCTTGCCGTCCACCTCGGCGTTCTTGACGGCACGCTTCAGCAGGCCAGTGAAGTTGGCACCATGGAAGATGTTGTCGCCCAGCACCAAACAGGCGCAGTCGTCGCCAATGAACTTCTCACCGATGATGAAGGCCTGTGCCAGTCCGTCGGGAGAGGGCTGCTCGGCATATTCAAAATGAACGCCATAGTCGGATCCATCGCCCAATAGGCGCTTGAACCCGGGTAGGTCGTAGGGCGTCGAGATGATCAGGATCTCGCGGATGCCTGCCAGCATGAGGACTGAGATGGGATAGTAGACCATCGGCTTATCGTAGATGGGAATGAGCTGCTTGCTGATTCCCTTGGTGATGGGGTAGAGGCGTGTGCCACTTCCGCCAGCCAGAACAATTCCTTTCATATTTCTGAGTAGTTTGTGATTCAATACTTGTTTTTTCGGTCCAAAGGTACTGAAAAAAACACGAAAATAGAATTTTTAGGACAAAAAAATGCTCTTTTGGCAATTATTTTGTCCAATAATTTGTTTTTTTGTCAAAAGATGCTTACATTTGCACCTGAATTATGCGTTTGCTATTATGTAGCTTATAACTTAATTTTAAAAGATAAACTTATGAAGAAACTTTTATCATCTGTTGCAGCCCTTGTCATTGCTGCTATGACAACTGTCAGTGCACAAGCCATCTTCAATGGCACGAATGAGCATCTCCGTTTTGGCATTCAGTTGGGTATGAACGTGTCGTCGTTCGGACATGAACAGTATGGCTGGCTGGCCGGTTGGAATGTCGGTGCTACCGCACTTTACAACTCCGAGGACTTCATCCCCAATTCATACGTTCGTGGTTCGGTGCTCTACAGCCGCAAGGGCGGAAGCGCCAGCGAGGATAGGTTTACCCACGATGGAGCTCCGATTGTTGCTCACGATGCCATCTATCATCTACACTACCTTGAGGTGCCTGTACGTTTCGGCTATGCCTACGAGATGAATGACGACCTTTGCCTCATGGCCGAAACCGGACCGTATTTCTCTTTCCGTCGGGGCGGCTCTTTCCGCAGCGAGGATGTGACTGGCTTTACCGAGCATCGCATCAGCGGACGTATGCACAAGTATTACGACGACCTGCGTCGCTTTGATGTAGGTTGGGGTATCCACGTTGGCGCCATCTATATGGAGAAGTATCAGCTCACAGTGGGCTATGACTGGGGTCTCTGCGATGCAGTACCTGACAGCAAGACCTACAATGGAACGGGCAAGAACCTCAACCTCAGCATCAACCTCGCCGTTTATTTTGATTAATTCCTCATTCTGAAACGGATTCTTGCGGGAGTCCGTTTCTCATAAATATCCGTTTGCAATGAAAAAGTTATTTGTAGCCCTTGTTGTAGTCCTCGCTTCGACGATGGTGCAGAAGGCCGATGCCCAGTTGCTCGACTTCGAAGGCATGCCTCCCTATAAGCTTGGCCTTACCGTAGGTTTGAATGTCCCCACCTTCTCGGCTTCGGGATATGACTATACGGTGGGCCTCAATGCTGGTGTCGATTTGATGCTGGATGCCAGCGATATCTTCGACAATACCTTTGGCCGTGCCGTGGTTCGCTACTCGATGAAGGGTGCTACCGGTCCAGATCCCATCCATTTGGATGGTCTGGCTTCTGCCCCCAAGACACATTTCACCACGCATTATATCGAGATACCTGTCCATTATGGTTATGCCTGGTATTTGGACAGCGATTGGACCATCATGGGTGAGACGGGCCCCTATCTGGCCCTTGGATTGGGCGGAACAGCTCGTCCTGACGACGACAACGTCTTCGAAAGCCATTCGTTCTTCCATTCGCACGATGCCTCCCATTGGGATGTGGGCTGGGGTCTGCAGTGCAGTTTGCTCTACGACCAGCAGTGGCAGGTCCATGTAGCCTACGACTGGGGCTTCAAGAACATGAATGACTGCTTCCTCCAGAACAACGGACTCAGCGTTGGTCTCACGCTCTATTTCGAGTATTAAAGGGTTCTGAATGTTCTGAAAGGTTCGAAAGGATAAGAAATGGCTGAATCCAATTTTGTTGATTACGTTCGCATCTATTGTCGCTCGGGCAAGGGCGGCCGAGGCTGCTCGCACCTGCATCGCGCCAAGTATATCCCCAAGGGGGGACCGGATGGCGGAGATGGAGGGAAGGGCGGTTCGGTCATCTTGCATGGCAATCGCAACTATTGGACCTTACTCCATCTGCGCTATCAGCGTCATGTCTTCGCCACCGATGGTCAGTCCGGTATGCCCAACAAGTCGTTTGGCAAGGATGGCGAGGACATCACCATCGAGGTGCCGATGGGTACGGTGGTGTATGATGCCGAGACGGGAGAATATATCTGCGAGGTGACCGCTCACGACCAGAAGGTAGTGCTCCTGAAGGGCGGACGGGGCGGATTGGGCAACTGGCATTTCCGCACGTCCACCAATCAGGCTCCGCGTTATGCTCAACCCGGCGAACCAGCCTTGGAACGTAGCGTCATCCTTGAGCTGAAGCTGCTGGCCGATGTGGGCCTTGTCGGATTCCCCAATGCTGGCAAATCGACCCTCCTGTCGAGCATCAGTGCCGCCAAGCCGAAGATTGCCGACTATCCGTTCACGACGATGGAGCCGAACCTGGGCCTCGTTCCCTATCGCGATAACCACTCGTTCGTCATGGCCGATATCCCAGGCATAATCGAGGGTGCTTCCGAGGGCAAGGGGCTCGGCTTGCGTTTCCTGCGTCACATCGAGCGCAACTCCACGCTGCTCTTTATGATTCCAGCCGATACGAAGGATGTCAGGAAGGACTACGAGATCCTGTTGGGCGAATTGGGCAAATACAATCCCGAGCTTCTCGACAAGCAGCGCCTGCTGGCTATCACCAAGTGCGACCTGCTCGACGACGAACTAATCGACCAGATGCGGCAGGAGCTTCCCGATGGCGTGCCCGCGGTCTTCATCTCGGCCGTTGCAGGCATGGGGCTCGACGAGCTCAAGGACATGTTGTGGACCATGCTCAACGACGAGTCGAACCGCGTGCAGACCTTCACCCACCGCAATCTCGATGTATCGAAGGGGGTAGAAGACCAGTACGAGGAGGTCGATCCGTACGGACACGATGACTACACCATCGAAGGTGTTTCTCCCTCCGACCTCGAATTGGATTGGGATTCTTGAAGTCGATAATTGCCAAATGATAATAGGCAAACTATAACTCAAAGAAAAAATGCTCAAAAATATGTTTAACAACATTTTTTGCGCATTTTTTTGTTGTTTAATTTGTACGCATCGTTTTTTTTCCTTATCTTTGCACACTGAAACGGGGACGTAACAAAAGCCAAACGCAATAGTTTCCCCAAGGCTCTTTTTCTTCTTCCGCTAACCTCTATTTTTTACAGATTCATTACCAAACCTAATAAAACGATTCATATCATGGACGAACAGCTTATTAAAGACTGTACAGCCAAAGCTCAAGCTTGGCTAGGTGATGGTTTCGACGACGAAACCAAGGCTGCCGTAAAGGCAATGCTTGAAAACGAGGACAAGACCGATCTCATCGAGGCCTTCTATCAGAATCTCGAGTTCGGTACGGGTGGTCTTCGTGGCATCATGGGCCCCGGCACCAACCGTATGAACAAGTATGTGGTGGGCATGGCTACCCAAGGCTTCGCCAACTACATCAACCGTGCATTCCCCGACATTCAGCCAGCTGTTGTCGTAGGTCACGACTGCCGCAACAATGGCCGTATGTTTGCCGAGACCGTAGCTGCCATCTTCTCGGCCAATGGCATCAAGGTGTATCTGTTCGAGTCTCTTCGCCCCACTCCTGAAATCTCGTTTGCTATCCGCCAGCTCCATGCACAGGCCGGTGTCAACGTTACCGCTTCGCACAACCCGAAGGAGTACAATGGATATAAGGCATATTGGGACGACGGCGCACAGGTACTCTCTCCACACGACAAGGGCATCATCGACGAGGTGAACAAGATGACCATCGACCAGGTGAAGTTCGAGCCCAACTACGACCTCATCAAGATTATTGGTGGCGAAATGGATATCGATTATCTCCGCGCTGTCAAGGAGGCTATGGTCGATCAGGATGTCATCCTGCGTCAGAAGGACCTCGGCATCGTCTATTCGCCTCTCCACGGAACAGGTCGCGTCATCATTCCTGCAGCTCTCCGCACATGGGGCTTCCAGATCATCAATGTCGTACGCGAGCAGATGGTGATTGATGGCAATTTCCCGACCGTTGTTTCTCCAAATCCTGAGAACTCTGAGGCCATGACACTCGGCATGAAGTTGGGCGACAAGCTCAATGCTGACCTTGTGATTGCTTCCGACCCCGATGCCGACCGTCTCGCTATCGTTTGCCGCGACAACAAGGGCCAGTGGATGATCCTCAATGGTAACCAGACCGCCATGATGTTCTCCTGGTACATCATCACCAACAAGAAGAAGCTCGGTCAGCTCAAGGGCAACGAGTTTATGGTGAAGACCATCGTTACCTCCGAGCTCATCAAGAAGATTGCCAACAAGAACGGCGTAGAGATCTTCGACGACTTCACGGGCTTCAAGTGGATCGCTTACCGCATCCGCATCAATGAGGGCAAGAAGAAGTATATCGGTG
>JAEEUA010000211.1 GCA_016286775.1 Bacteroidales bacterium | reverse complement strand
GACACAAAAAGCGCGGCAAAGATACGAATTATTTCGATATCTTCGCCGCGATAGGTGAAAAAAAGTCAGAATTTTGTCTTTTTTCTTTGGTTTTGAAGTTTTTCGTTATTCCGGTATATCGGTATTACGGTATTCCGAGATTCCGTTATTCCGGAATTATGGTATAACGATATCCCGGAATAACGACATAACGAAAGAAGAACTTACTTCTTGAACATCTTGACGGTCTTCACGCTGCCGTCAGCAGCAACCATCTTCACAACGTTCACGCCCTTCTGAGCAGCGTCGAGCTTGCGGCCCTCAGCATCGTAGATAGCTACACTGGTGATCTGCTTAGCAGTTACGTTGCTGATGCCGTCGGGATTGAGCTGTGGAGCAGGAACGGTAGTTACATTACCCTCGAGGTCAACGCTTACAACATTCGAGTAGTTGGTCTCGCCATCAACGGTATAAACTGCCTGAACGCCAAGAGTGGTGAAGAGAGCCTCGGCAACGTAGCAAGTGCCGTTGAAGATATCCCAATTATCAGTGAAGGTGTAAGGAATGAGATCCATATCCTCGGTGAGCTCTACGAATACGTCAGGTGTGAGAGTGTACTGCTCACCATCGAGATAGATGTAGTAGCCGAGCTTCTCTGGGTTGATGAAGTTGCCATCAACATCGACTGGATCGAGTGTATAGTTCAGACGATACTGGCCTAAAGACTCAAAATAGTCCGTAATCGAGAGATCGTAAGGATCAGAAGGAACAGCAGGAACATCGCCAGCGTATGGCTTAACTACATACTGGTTGGAGTAGTCATAAAGTGAGCCATCAGCAAGTCCGGATGCCGAATAAACGTTCTCATCGAGGTTGCTATAGATACCAGTCTCTGGATCGAAGGTCAACGTGTAGTCACAGGGGAAGGTTAAGAGTTGATTATTCTCATTCTGGGTGCCATCAATATAGAAAGGAGTATAGAACAGGTAGTAGCCATCAACGCCGAGATACTGACCAGCAGGGAAGGTAACAGTATTGCCCTCCTGGGTGCCTTTTACCCAGAAATCAAAGCCAGCGGCAAGGTCATTCATATAAACGTCAGAACCATTGACATAGACGAGACTCTTTTCCATTACAGGATCGCCCCAGGAATCCACGTAAGAATAGATGAACTCAGCGGGCTCAGCGCCTTCGGGGAGTTCAACAGCAGCTGGGAGATTTTCGACTGACTCATAAGATGGGCAGAGAACATAATCCCATGGATAATAAGATCCATCAGGCTCGATGTCATAGAGGGCGATGTAACGAGAGGGGTTTTCCACATCATCTTCTACAAAGATATTGTTGCCTTCCTTGTTGAACACAACCTCCTTAACACCTACGATAGTGTAATAGCCTTCCTCATCGGGCTCATCGCTGAGAACCAGTTCACCTACATAGCATACATCGACATGCTCAACACCTTCGCTGTCAGTCCAAGGCATTTCAGCAACAGCCACATCAGTAGGAACGGTTACACTGGTGCCATCGGTCGATACATTACCCTGTACCCAAGCCTCACCGTTAAGGAACGAAGCGGGGAACAAATTGTCGAAGAAGACCTTAGAGCCATCCTCGCTGGCGCTGACATTCACAGCAATGCCAGGATAGTAGGAGATGCCAAAAAGCGACTGGATATAAGCGCTAAAGGCGTAAGGCTTGGCTTCGCCCTCAGGGGTAACAGCGGCCTTAGCACGGCGCATGGTGCCGGCAGTAGCCTTAGCCTTCAACATACCAGAAGCGGTAAACTCAGCCGAAGCCTGGGTCTTGGCTACCCGGTTCAGTTTCACGGTTGAAACCTGCTTGGCCTGTGATGCGATTTTTGGAGTCGCAGCAGTAGCGCCCAACATCAATGTTGCAGCAGCTACGAGAAGTAAAAATTTCTTCATAGAAGTTAGTAATTAAAGGTAAATAAAAAATGAAAGGTTTGTATTCTATAGGTTGGGCATTCGCCCGACCGCTCAGCGCTGGAAGCTGATGCGGCCGTTGCGAATGACAATACCTGTTGCATTGTTATTGAGGCGACGGCCCTGAAGGTCGAAGACGGTCTCGATGCCGGTTTCGGCATCACGGCTCACCTGCTGGATGCCCGTAGCAAGACCTTCGATGCTGGAAACCTTGGCGGCCTGCACGATTTCACCGGAGTTGCGGTTCATCAGAAGCACAGCAGCCCAGACGTTGTTGCCATCGGCGATGGTTGGGAGCACAGCCTCGTGTTCGATGGTATAGACCTCGCCGCGAGTAATCTGAGCAGGAACGAGTTCGCTGGAACCTGTAGCCGAAGGATAGATGGCACGTGCCACATCGTCAATCTCGATATCGCAACGGCTCGGCAGATCTTCGAATCCGCCCATGGGGCCTTGGCCGCCACCGGCATAGGCATTGGCTTGTGAAATCGGAAGCTTATCCTCCAGCAGGACAAATGCCATGTTGTACTGCGCATCGGCATTAGAAGCCAAAGAGGAAAGTTCAACAGTAAACTTCACCTTGCCACTCTCGTCGGCCTTGGCAGCGAGCTTCAATCCAAACTCGCTGAAAGGATACATATTCTTCAGATTGCTTTCCAATTCGGCGCTATTGGGATCAACGACCTTCGAACGATTGACAACAGCACTCGGATAACCCTCAATCCAGTTTCCTATCCAGCTATCGTAAACCCTAATCGCGTAAGGGTCTCCATTGTGAACACCGATGCCGATGAACTCATCGGGATAATTCTCGCGCATGTAAGCCATGCCGACAAGACCACGCACACACCACTGGCACCATCCACCGGTAGCCTCTTCGGTCACCATGACACGAACATTGACCTCCTTGACAATTGCCGTGGTAAGACTGCAGGAGTTGTCGGCTTCGTATTCGTCGGCTGAACCATCGGCCCACTTGAGATTCAGGTCAATCTTGACGTCGCCCTCTTCGGTAATGCTCTCCGAAGGAATTTCGAAACGCACGTCGGCCTTGTCACGATAGTTGAGTGTACCAGGATATTCGTAGGTATAGACCAGATTTCCATTGAGACTGCACTCGATGACGGGCTTTTCGGCAGCGAGAACTGCGCTGTTGGTAATGCGTGCATTCATCTTGATGGGCTCACCAAGCTGAGTCATAGTATAGCTGGTCGAAGCTGAAAGGATGGACAGGTTGTGCTGGGGGATGTTGTCACCTTCTACAGTACCCTCGAGGGAGAGAGAACCATAGTTATACTTCGAGTAGTCAATGTACTCGCCGTTCTTAATAACCCAGCAGCCATCGGCATTGGTCTCACCCACAAAAGAAAGGACATTCAGTTTTTTTGCTTGTACGAACTCGTACCCGATCCACAATTCGGCCTCATTGCCTGTGATGGTGTAGGGCTGATCCAACACGATGTTGTTCCAACCGGCCACAGGAGCAGAAAGAGTGCCGGTGGCAATACGCTCTCCGTCCTGGCTGGTAGCAATCCACGCGGTGAGAGCCTCAGGATAAGACGATGCTACAGGAAAACCTGCACGAACTGTCGTAAGCTGAAGTCCCTTGTACGAGCCAAGCATCGAAGCTGGGATACGGATAGTAGCTCCTATCGTGGCGTTTTTGACATTCTGGCCAGCAATGGTACCAGACGTCCTGGTTGCGATCACACCATCGCAATAGCCCAGGAACAGCTGTCCCTCGGCATTAGCAGTATCAAAAGAGAAAAAGGTGATGGCACATGCCACCAAAGAGAGTAAAAGTTTTCGCATAAGCTAATGAATTATGAATGACATGCACGATTGACGAGATTTACAATCGCAAAGTTGAGGGCAAAGATAAAGCAAAAATCAATGCGTACCAAATTTTTCGAATATTTTTTACAGAAAAATGAGAAAAAAAATGACTTTTGCCTAAAAAAACGGGAAAACTGCGCCAATATTCCATCAACAAAAAGGATAATATGCAAGCGAACAGGTCATGTTTCGTCATCAACGACGATACAATGCTGCATATAGTCACGCACCACCATATGATGAGTCACCCAAATCAGCGTCTTGTGCAGTTCCTGCTGCTGCAGCTCCTCAAGAATCTGTCGTTCGGTGTTCGGATCGAGGGCCGATGACGCCTCGTCCAGGATGAGTATCGAGCCCGGTTGGAGCAGCGCACGAGCAATGGCGATGCGCTGGGCCTGCCCTTCGGAGAGGCCGCTGCCCTTTTCGCCGCACAATGTGTCGAGCCCACGAGGCAGCTCATAGACAAAGAGGGCACTTGCACGCGAAAGGGCATCGCGCATCTCTTCGTCGGTGGCATCGAGCTTGCCGAGCTGCAGGTTGTCGCGAATTGTGCCACTCAGGAGGCTGTTGCCCTGCGGCACGTAGGAGATGGCATACGCATCTTCCTCCAACGGCAGCGTGTTGCCGTCCTTATCGACAAGACGCACTGTCCCGCTGGTGGGACGCAGCAAGCCGAGGAGAATACGCACCAAGGTGCTCTTGCCGCTTCCTGTCGGGCCGATGATGGCTGTGCTCGAAGCTGGTTCGAAAGTACAGGTATAGTCGTGGAGCACATCATGGTCTCCATCGGGATAGCGATAGGAGACGTTCTGGAGCTTCAGGCCCATGATGGTGCCCTTCGTCGGATGTTCCTGCTTCGCCCTATTTATAAAATAGGTAGGATCGGGATTCTCGAGGTCCTTCAGACGTTCGCCTGCCGTTGTGGCACGGACAATGGCGGGGAAAAGAGACGAAAGGTTGAGAATAGGTCCCTGCACCTGCCCGACGAGCTGAAGCAGGGCTGTCATCATACCATAGGTCACCGTACCAATCATGATGCCGTAGGCCGACCACACAAAGGCTGTGTAATATCCTATCATGAATCCGCTGGAGATGAGCAGGCGGGTGCTGATCGAGAAGCGCAGACGGCGCGAGAAAGTGCGGAAGAGGTGATCCTGCTTCCCAACAAGTCGTTCGATCATCAATCCTGTGCGACGCAGCGAAAGCAGCAGCGGACGATTCTCGACCGACTCCTGAATGTGGCTCTGTATGTCGGCCTCCTCCCGACGAATCTGCTTGGTGAGGCGGCGCATCGTCTTGTAATAGACCTTGGTGAGCACTATCGCCACGGGGACAATGACCAGCACAATCCAAAGCAGGCGGGGCTGCAGACTGAACAGGAACCACGAGGCAGCCAGCAACTGGAATGTAGCCAGAAACACATCTGGTATGTCGCGCGTGATGCACTCCACTACGACACGAAGGTCTTCGCCGATACGACTCATGACATCGCCCGACTTGCGGTCCTCGCGTCCATGCCACGGACTGTTGAGCACATCGTCGAACAGACGACTTCGCATCGCATTGACCAACCCCTGGTTGACACGCCCGTTCAACCAAATGTTCGCTCCGTGGAGCGCCAGACGCATGAACAACATGAATGCGAGAATCCCCACAAAGGTCCACAGGTCAGCATCCATCTTGCCCGTGGCAATATCGACGATACACTTGCTGACATAGATGAACA
>JAEEUA010000210.1 GCA_016286775.1 Bacteroidales bacterium | reverse complement strand
TGTCGCCCTCGTCGGAGTTATAGCCTATCAGCAGTGCCACGTCGTTGTAGTTGCCTGCCTCGTACATCTTGTACTGGTCGTCGGGAATCACATAGCCATCGACAATAGGCCATGCACCACCGGTGACAACCGTTTGTCGGCTCAGGTCGGAGGGGGCGAGCGCACGCAGGGCTTCGGCAGTCGGGGCGTTCATGGAGTTGGCGTATTCCTCGCCTTCCTTCTCAGATTGTGCCAGCGACTTCATGTTCTCGCCGGGATATGCCTTCTCGCGGATGGGACCGAACGAACTGCCGCTTTGTGAGATGGCACCACGGAACAGTCCCTTGGCCAGTGGCGAAGCACACAGCATGCTGACGGAGATGCCGCCCGCCGATTCGCCGAAGATGGTCACCTTGGTCGGGTCGCCACCGAATGCGGCGATGTTGTCCTGTACCCATTGGAGCGCGGCAATCTGGTCGAGGATGCCATAGTTGCCCGACACGTGTTCGGGATTCTCGGCACTCAAAGCAGGATGGGCGAAGAAGCCCAATCGGCCTACACGATAGTTGATGGTGACGAGCACAACGCCCTCGCGGGCTATCGGGGCACCATCGTAGAACGAGGAGGTGCCCATGGCAAAACCGCCGCCATAGATCCAGACCATCACGGGCAGCTTCTCGTCTGGTGATTTGGCTGGGGTCCAGACGTTCAGATAAAGGCAATCTTCACTGGCATCGTTCTGGCCACCCCAACTGGTCATCGGGCTGGGACCGAACTGGTCGGCCTGTCGCACACTGTCCCAGGGTACAACGGGCTGCGGAGCCTTCCAACGCAATTCGCCCACCGGAGGAGCTGCAAAGGGAATACCCTTGAAGATGGTCATGTCTTCTTCGACCACACCTTGAATCGTGCCTCCGGTCACGCGGACCAGACCGGGAGTCTCCGACTTCTTGTTGCAGGCTATAGCCAACAGCGCTGCCATGCAGAGTAACAGATATTTTTTCATTTCGTTTATGTTGATGGTTTGAGAATGATTTTCGGTGACAAAGATAGTGCATTTTCGTGCAATATCCAAATAATCTGACCGTTTTTTGTAAAAATGACTCTATTTTCGATGGAATGGAAAGGTTGAAATAAGAGAATAGGAATGGAAAGCGTGCGATGGATTGTAACGAAATCGTCGAAGTTTGATACATCGGGGAAAACGGGGTGAGAAATCTTGAGGAGAAATTTTGTGGTTTCGTGGATTCTTCGTATCTTTGCGGCGCGGTTTCAAAGAGTTGCTGATATCTTGATGCAACACCAAAAACAAATAAGATGAAGAAATCCATATTATTCTTGATGGCTCTCGCTGGCTTCTTCTGGCTGGGCGGAAGCACGAGGGCGCTTGCCAATGACACGTGCGACAAGCCCAGGCATAGGGTGATTATCCTTACCGATGTGGAGAACGAGCCGGATGACACCGAATCACTCGTCCGGTTGATGCTCTATACGAACCAGATTGATGTGCGCGGTCTGATTGCAACCACTTCGACCCACCTGCGGAATCGCATTGCACCGGAATCCATCCATCGTGTGATTGATGCATACGGACAAGTGCGTTCGAACCTGTTGAAGCACGAGGGCGGCTATCCCGAGGCAGAAAGCCTGCATGCCCTTGTGAAGCGCGGTTCCACCTATTATGGCATGAACGGGGTAGGGAAGGACAAGAATTCCGAAGGCTCGGATTGGATTGTCAAGGAGCTGATGCGTGCCGATGACGAACGTCCCTTGTGGGTTTGTGCCTGGGGTGGAGCCAACGTGCTGGCACAGGCACTCTACCAGCTGAGAGCCACGCAGTCGAAGGCCGACCTGGAAAGGCTTGTCGGCAAACTGCGTGTCTATACCATCTCCGACCAGGACGACACGGGCAACTGGATGCGCCGCGAATTCCCTTCGCTCTTCTATATCGTCAGTCCGGGCGGCTATGGCCATGCCACGTGGACGGGCATGATGCAGGTAGCGGAGGGTGCCGACAACGAGAAGGTTTCGAACCGCTGGATTGCTGAAAACATCCAGCAGGGACATGGCCCGCTTGGTGCCTGCTATCCCGATGTGGCCTATGGCATGGAGGGTGATACGCCATCGTGGCTCAACCTGATTCCCAACGGACTGAACGATCCGGAGCATCCCGACTGGGGCGGCTGGGGAGGACGCTACGAACTGTACATCCCTCGTCGCGAAGATTGCGACCTCACGGGGTTCAACGGAAGCGTGCCTATCGAGGAGGAGACGCGTCCTATCTGGACAAATGCCGACGATCGGGTTACACCTTATTTATTCAATGAATATGGCTGTGCCTTGAGAAGCGACACTATTACCTACTGCACGCCCCAGGCAACCGTATGGCGTTGGCGCAGCGAAGTGCAGAACGATTTTGCTGCACGAATGGATTGGTGTACCAAGGACTATTCGGAAGCAAACCATGCCCCTGTGGCTGTGGTTCGAATGATGACTGAGGTGCCCGGCTATGGCATTGACAATCGCGAACCGCGCGAAATACCGAATCTGACAGTGAAGAGTGGCGATGTGTTCACGCTCGACGCTACAGGTTCGAGTGACCCCGATGGCGACAACCTGAGTTATCTTTGGTTCAACTATCCCGAAGCGAGCAGCTGGAAACAGCCGGTTGCCATCCTGGGTTCTCCCAACATCTGCCATGTGAAAGTACAGGCTCCCAAGGTCGAAAGAACCGAGACACTCCACTTCATCCTCAAGGTGACCGACAAGGGCACTCCTGCCTTGACGTGTTATCGACGGGTCGTGGTAACTGTGATCAAATAACAATAATTAAATAACAATTAACAATTAACAAATAACAATTTGGTAATTAAAAACAAATAACAATTATATTTTCTAAATTCAAATTATGCTTATGATGAAAAAGAGTCTATTTATCAGTGCAGTAGTAATGCTGCTCAGTTTGACAGCATGTTGTGACAAGCAGGCTACACCTGCACCTTCGGCTGGTCCGAACTTCGACGAAGTGCTTATGACCCGCAGGAGCATCCGCAGCTATGATGCCACCAAGACCATCAGCAAGGAAGAGGTGCGCGAACTTCTTGCTGCCGTGCAGGAGGCTCCCTCTTGGGCCAATCAGCAGCCTACGAAGTATTATGTAGCCATCAGCCCTGAGAAGCTGGAGGCTGCCCAGAATGCTATCTATGGGAACAAGGAGCGTGTGGCAGGTGCCCCCGTACTTATTGTTTCAACGTACGAGCGTGGCAAGTCGGGCTTCTTCCGTGGTGAGGCCACCAACGAGATTGGCGACGGCTGGGGTGCCTACGACAATGGCTTGAGCAACTGCTACCTCATCCTCAAGGCCCGCGCCATGGGCTTCGACACCCTCATCATGGGTATGCGCGACAGCGAGGCGCTGCGCACAATCTTCAATATCCCTTCGGAAGAGACCGTGATGGCCGTCATCTCGCTCGGCTATCGTGACCAGGAACCCAACCAGCCCGAGCACCGTCCGCTCGACGAGGTGGTCAAGTTCTTCTAAAAGACCCTCTAAATCCCCCTGCATAGGGGGACTTTTATCACGAATTTGCGAATTTAAGAATTGTGGGTATATTAAAATCCCGAATTATCGAATGAAGAATACTTCTGAAATCCGATAATTCGGGATTACTATGTTTGCCGCACAGGGACAATGTCAGTTGAGGATGGCGACCTGGTCGAGCTTGAGGTTCTGGATCTGCAGCTCGATGAGCTTATAGCGGGAGTCGAGGTCCAGATCGGCAGGACGGGTGTTGAAGTAGCGCTGATAAGTTTCGCGCCATACATTTCGGTCGGCCTGTGAATCCGTGTGAATGAAGACCGACTTCTCCAGCGTTTCATCGAGGGTTACTCCCGTCTGGACAATGTGCAGGAAGCAGTCGCTTCGCTTGTCGAGCAGGGGCATGAGCTTGGCAATGTCGCTGGCTTTATCGCTGAGATACGGATAATGCGTCTTGTCGGTGAGGTATTCGACCAGCGAGAAGTCGCGGTATTCGTTGCGCAGTTGGTCGATGACCTTGTCGCGTATTTGTATCTTGAACTTCAGGATGTCGTCTTGCGACATCTTGTAGTTATCGACGAGGTCGTAGAGGTGGAGGCCGCCTGTAATGTCCAGCTTGTGCTTGTCGAAATAGGCATCGAGCACGGCATTGTTGAGCAACTGGATGCAGGGGGTGCGCGAAGGAACGGTCATCTGCTTGAGCGTCTGTTGTTCCTCCTGTCTCCACTTGCCGAGGTCGGAGACGTAATCGGCGAGCGCGTGATACTTGTTGATGAGCTTGATCTTGATATCCGTGAGACTTGATACAACCATGCCGGCCAGATGCAGGCGCAGGTGCTTCTCGGCTTTTTCCTGTTCGGCATGAGCAATTCTGGACTTGATGGCTGCTGCTTTATCGTCGAGTTCTTCCTTGAGCTTGTTCAGCAGATGCTGCCCATACCAGACTCCCAGGATGTAGAGGAGAATGAGTATGCCGGTGATGACCGAGGTGATGGTTGCAGCCTTGGTCCAATTGAGGTAGAACATGAGCCAAACGTCGAGCAGGAAGATCAGGATGGCGAAGGCTCCCCAGAAGAGCCATTTGCGACGGACGCGCTTGAACTCCTTCAACTCATTGGGGCGAGTTTCGGAAACAAAGGTCTGATAGGCTTCCTTCTGTGTGGCTATTTCGCTTTCGAGCCGAGCGACGGACTGCTGGAAGATCAGGTCGCGCTTCGACGGATTGGAGAGGGTCTGGAGCAACTGCTCGTAGGAGAAGCGGAGCGAGGTGTAGCGAGCATTATCTTGCATAAGCAGTCGGTTCTCCGAATCGATGAGGATGTGGAGGATAGAAGAGCGGATGTTGTCGTCGGTCAGGTTGAACGATACGGTCTTCCGCTTGTCGATGCCCGATACCTTGACTTGCTCGGTTACATCCACGTCTGTGATGATGCAGGCTTGATTACAGAGCGCAGGATCGTCGATATAGGAGAAGGGAATGTAGCAGTAGCCCTTGTCGCCAAAGCTCGTGCCCCACGAGTTGCGCACGATATAGACTTTTTCGTCTTCGCTGAATCCGCAGATTACCATAGCGTGGTTTCCGTCGTCGTGGTTCTTGATCTGTTCGTCGGTGGGACGGTAGATGAATCCGTTTCCATCGGCCTGGAACGAGTCGAAGATGCGGAGCGAGATGGCGATGGGGTAGCCTTCGGATATGGCCGAAGTGAAATCCTCGTGGGAGATATTTACGTTCTTGATCGTCTTGACCAGGCGCGACTTGCCATCCTCGTAAGCCTCGGGAGAGGGTTTGAGCAGATTCTTGCCGTAGGGGCACAGGTCCTCGGTGCAGACACCCAGGGACGACATGGCGCTGAACGCATCGAAGAAAGAAGTACCTTCCTTGAGCTTCTCCTCCCAATTCAAGCTCTTTTTCTTGACAGCATTGTAGAAGACGAACATCTCGCTGAGGTCAGGGTTGGAGGGATTGGCCTTCTTCATGATGTATTCGAAGATGGAAACCATGGCGAAAGCTGTGCAGGTGCCCAGTTCTCCCTGGTTCTTGGGCGTGGTGAAGTCGGAACGCAGATCGACGCTTCGCTCATTGGTCT
>JAEEUA010000020.1 GCA_016286775.1 Bacteroidales bacterium | reverse complement strand
GTCGAGGTCACCATCGGTCATAAGAACGAGGGCGCTGCCAACGTCAATCATGTGTATTATCTGGTGCATGCCAAGGACAAGTATGCAGCCTTGAAGCGTATTGTCGATTATTATCCCAGCATCTACGGCATCATCTTCTGCCGCACCAAACTGGAGACGCAGGAGATTGCCAAGAACCTGATGGACGAAGGCTACAACTGCGATGCCCTGCACGGCGACTTGTCGCAGGAGCAGCGCGACCTGGTGATGCGCAAGTTCCGTACGCGTCATCTCCAACTGCTCGTTGCCACCGACGTGGCTGCCCGTGGCCTGGACGTGGACGACCTGACGCATGTCATCAACTATGGCCTTCCGGACGACCTGGAGGTATATACCCATCGTTCGGGCCGCACAGGACGTGCCGGCAAGAAGGGCACATCCATCTGCATCGTGCACATCAAGGAACGTCGTCGCCTGAACGACATCGAACGTTTCATCGGCAAGACCTTCGAGAAGGGTACGATACCATCCACCGAGCGAATCATCGAAAAGCAGTTGTTCGGCCTGGCCGACCGCCTCGAGAAGGTGGAGGTCAAGGAGCACGAGGTCGAGCAGTACCTCGATCCGGTGCTCAAGAAGCTGGGTTGGCTTTCTGCCGAGGACCTGGTGAAGCGTATCGTCTCGCTGGAGTTCAACCGTATGCTTGACTTCTACAAGGGATCCGAGAACCTCGACATCCCGGAAGAGAGGCCCAAGCGCGAAAAGAAGGCCAATGCCCATACGGGCGAAGGTGCCCGCAACGCCTCGTATGCTCGTGTGTACAATGGTGCAAACACCCAGGCCGAGCCAGGCTATGCACGTCTCTTCATCAACCTAGGCAAGCGCGATGGTATCTTCCCGAAGCAGCTGATCGGACTGATGAATGCCAATGTCCACCATCGCATCGAGATGGGACGCATCGACCTGCTCACCAATTTCTCGTACTTTGAGGTGCCCGAACAGGATGCCCGTTTTGTCATCAAGGATATGAATGGAGCCGATTGGCATGGACGCAAGGTCGTGGTGAGCCCGGCCAACGAGGAGCCTTCCGACGACGAGAAGCCTCGCAAGAAGAAGCGCGCCCAGCGTCTGGATGAAGCCGAGCATGTGCCCTTCGAGAAGTTCCGTGGTCCAAAGGGCCGTAAGCGCGGACATTAAAATTAGCACTCGTAACGTTGGTTGCGAGTGCTAATTGTTTTCAAGGGTTTGGGCTGTGAGTTCGCCGTCGGCTGTCTGGATTTTCAGCATGGAGCCCTGGGGTACGGAGGATGCTGACTTGACGGCATGTCCATCGAGGCGCGTAATCGAGAAGCCTCGCTTCAGGATATTGTCCGGCTGCGCCATCTGGATGGTCTTTTCGAAGAAGGAGAGTTTGTCCTTGTCGCGTTGCATGTGCTGTCCGATATGGAGTCGGATTGTCTGGGACATCATCTCGAGCCTGTTGTTTTCGCGCAGGATGCGCTGATGGGCAAAGCCCTGTATCTTTTGCCCCATCATCTCCAGACGGCCGATCTGCTGGGTGAGCGTCACGTGGGTGTTGCGGATAACATTTCCGAAACGTTGCAGGCGCTGGCGTTCGTCATTCATCCTTTGTTCCAAATGGTCCATGATTTCCTCCTGGAGGTCAAGGACATTTTGTAGCTGCTCAGACATCTTGTCGATGAGCAGGGCAGCTGCGGCAGTCGGAGTCTTGACAGAAGTGTGGGCCACATGGTCCAGCACCGTCTCGTCGCGGTCATGGCCGATGCCTGTGATGACTGGGATGGGGAAGTTGGCCACATTGAACGCAAGCTGATAGCTGTCGAACGAAGCCAGATCAACGGTTGCACCGCCGCCGCGTATGATGACGACGACATCGAAATAATCCTGCACTTCAAAGATTCGTTCGAGGGCAGCGATTACCGATGACTCGGTCTGTTGTCCTTGCATCGTGGCGGGAAAGAGATGACAATAGAATATCAGGCCGAAGGTGTTCTGGCTCAGCTGTTTCAGGAAGTCGCCATAACCCGCTGCTCCTTCCGCGCTGATGATGGCTATGCGCCGCGGCAGGATGGGGAAGGGGAGTTCGCGATTCATGTCAATGACACCTTCTTCCTTGAGCTGCTTGAGTATCTCCAGACGACGCCGTGCCAGCTCACCGAGGGTATAGGTCGGGTCGATGTCGAGGATGTTGAGGCTGAGGCCATAAAGCTCGTGCATCGAGACCTGCACTTGGATCATCACCTTGAGTCCCGAGGCAAAGGACTGCCCCGTCTGTTGCTCAAAACTGTCGCGAAGGAGCCACCAGCGGTTTGCCCATATCATACCGCGCACCGAGGCAAGTGTTGTGCCACGGCGCGGTTCCTTTTCGATGAGAGTCATGTAACAATGGCCATTGGCAGCTACGCGCACGTCGGAAAGTTCTGCAACAATCCAGACGGGTTCTTCGAAGCTACTGTTGACCACCGCAGCGATGCGCTGGGTCAGTTCATGGAGGGAAAGGGGGGCATCTTCGCCCGATTGCTTCTTTGCCCGAAGTGCCATTTTCAGGAATTATTCGAAACGCTCCATGCGCCTCCGCACATAATCCGCCAGGAATTGAGCGGTATTCTCTTCGCCGCCCAGCTTGGTCACGTCGATGCTGAGGTCGTACGAATCGGCCTGTCCCCACGTCTTGTCGGTAAAGAAGTCGTAGAAGCGCGAGCGCTCGCGGTCATTCTTCACAATCAGGTCGTCGGCTTCGTCGGCCGTGATGCCCCGTTCCTTGCAGAGAAAACGGATGCGGTATTTATAGGGAGCATGGATGAAGAACTTGATCAGGTTCGGTTCGTCGCGAAGGATGTAGTCGGCTGTGCGTCCCACAATCAGACACGACTTCTCGGCAGCCAGCTGTTTCAGGGTGTCGCTGAGCACAACAAAACTTTGTGAAGAACCGAAGAGATGGCTTGACCCGATGCGTCCTGCCAATGCATAGTCGAAGAATCCCGGGGCCTTCTCGTCGTGACGGGCCACATAGTCGGGATCGAGACCGCTGTTGCGAGCAATTTCGGCAATGAGTTCGCGGTCGTAATAGTCGATACCAAGGATTTCGGCCAGACGTTTGCCTGTCTGCTGGCCGCCACTTCCGAACTGGCGACCCAGGCTGATGATTACTTTTTTGTTTAGCATGGTCTTGATTAAAACCTTAAAATTATGTTTCAATGTGGCAAAGTTAATGGATTTTTTTTGTTCTGCCAAATATTTTGTACAAAAGTTTTGGTTTTAATGAAAATTTCTGTATCTTTGCCCCGAATTTTACGAAATAGAAAGTAAATCAAAAATCTAAATAAGTAGAAATGTTATCCGAAATTACTTGGACTGCCCATCCGGTCATCTTTCAGGTTGGCTGGTTTGGCTTGCGCTGGTATGCCCTGATGTTCATCATCGGTTTCTTCATCGGCATCAAGGTCATGGAGTGGATCTATCGGCGTGAGGGGCTCAATCCCGAGCGGGTCTATTATCTTTTCCTTGCGACTTTTATTGGTACCATTGTGGGCGCACGCCTCGGGCATTGCTTCTTCTACGATCCCGATTATTATCTGGCTCATCCTATTGAGATCTTCAAGACCTGGAAGGGCGGATTGGCTTCGCATGGCGGCACCATCGGTGTCATCCTCTGCGTGCTCTATTATGCCAATAAGGACCGTTTGTCGAAACTATGGCTCCTGGACCGTCTGTCCATTGCCGTGGCTCCCGTCGCTTGCCTGATTCGCATGGGCAACCTCTTCAATCACGAGATCTACGGACACGAGACTGCCCTTCCCTGGGGCTTCCGTTTCGTTCAGAACATTCCACAATGGGAGCGTGGGGCTGAACCCATCTTCTGCAATCCTTCGCATCCCACCCAGATCTACGAGGCTCTGGCCTATCTGGCCGTATTCTTCGTGTGCTGGTACCAGTACAAGTTCACCGATGCCGGCAAACATCGTGGCGTCATCTTCGGTACTTTCCTGATTGGCATTTTTGGTTCGCGATTCTTCATCGAATACCTGAAGAACGTGCAGGAGGCATTCGAGGAGAACATGTTGCTCGATATGGGCCAGCTTCTTTCCATCCCGTTTGTCCTTTTGGGAGCATGGCTCATCTGGCGCGGCATGAAGTCGCCCGCTGTGGAGGGCTACAGCCCAATCGTGCACAAGAGATAAGCATCTTGTTTTGATGATTGCAATTCTCTAATTGTTATTATTAATTGTTAATTCTAAACTTATGAACTACAACGAAATAGGAAAGACCGGCATGAAGGTCTCGCAGCTTAGTTTCGGAGCTTCGTCGCTCGGCGGTGTGTTCCATAGCGTCAAGGAGGCCGATGCCCTGGAAGCTGTCTTCACGGCTGTCGAATTGGGCATGAACTTCATCGATGTCAGCCCCTATTATGGCCATTACAAGGCTGAGACGGTGCTTGGCAAGGCTCTCAAGGATATTCCTCGTGGCAAGTATTATCTTTCGACCAAGGTGGGGCGCTACGGAAAGGATGGCGTCAACACCTGGGACTATTCTGCCAAGCGTGCCAAGGAGAGTGTCTATGAGTCGATGGAGCGTCTCCACGTCGATCATATCGACCTCATCAATGTTCACGACATCGAGTTCCAGGCCGACCTCCCGGGCGGATTGCAGAAGGTTTGCGACGAGACTCTGCCCGCTCTTTGCGAATTGCGCGATGAGGGAGTTGTAAGCCATGTCGGCATCACCGACCTGCAGCCCGAGAATATCAAGTGGGTTATCGAGCATGTGCCTGCAGGGACAGTTGAGGCTACCCTCTGCTTCTGCCACTATTCGCTCAACGACGAACTGCTGACTGACTATTTCGACTTTTTCGAGCAGCACAATGTGGGCATCATCAATGCCTCGCCCCTTTCGATGGGACTGCTCAGCACGCGTGGAGTGCCCGACTGGCATCCTGCTCCGAAGGCGCTTGTCGAAGCCTGTCAGCGTGCCGTGGCCCATTGCAATGCAAAGGGTTACCCGATTGAGAAGTTGGCCATCCAGTATGCCATTTCGTCGCCCCGTATTGCCACTACGCTTTTCTCGTCGGCCAATCCCGCCAATGTCGAAAAGAACTGGCAGTATGCCCTCGATCCCATCGACTGGCAACTGGTAGAAGAGGTGCAGAAGATTATCGGCGACCAGATGCGTGTGCGCTGGAAGAATAGTTAACCCTTCATAACCCTTCTTAACTACTAATAACCTCTCTTAACCTTTTCCCCATGGTTATTATCGATGCCCACAGCCATCTTTGGATGCGCCAGAATACGATTGTGGATGGCCAGCCCATCCGCACCCTTTCGCCCAATGGTTCCCGCAGCACGTTTTTCGGCCAGGAGGTGCAGATGCTTCCTCCCTTCATGATTGATGGCCAGAACAGCGCCGAGATTTTCCTCAGCAACATGGATTATGCCCAGGTAGGCGGAGCAGTGGTGGTACAGGAGATCATCGATGGCATGCAGAACGACTATCTGCTTGAAGTACAGCAGCGTCATCCCCATCGCTTCTTCTGCTATGCGATGCCCGAACTACGTAAGGACCAGTGCCGGGCACGTGGCCTCATGGATCCCCTGACACAGACCAAGCAGCTTTTCGAGAACGGTTTTCGCGGCATCTCACTGCCTGGCCATCGCCTGTTTGCGCCTGGTCAGCTCGAGATCAACAGCCCTGAGATGATGGAGGTCTATCATTATCTGCAGGACAACAAGGGCTTCCTTTCGATTTGCCTCTACGATGGCGATTATCATGTGGCACAGATGGAGGAGATCATTCAGACCTGTCCTCGACTGAAGATTGTCATCGGACACTTCGGCATGGTCACCCGACCGGGATGGCAGGAACAGATCAAGCTGGCGCGCTACGAGAATGTCTTCGTGGAGAGCGGCGGCATTACGTGGCTCTACAATTCGGAGTTCTATCCGTTCCTCGGAGCCGTACGTGCCATTCGCGAGGCCATGGATCTGGTGGGAGCCGATAAGCTGATGTGGGGCTCCGATTATCCACGCACCATCACGGCCATTACCTATAAGATGTCGTACGACTTTGTGCTCAAGGATCCTGAACATCTGCTCACCGAAGAAGAGAAGGAGAAGTTCATCGGCCTCAATGCGCAGAAGCTATATGGCTTCAACAAGATCCCGACTTTACCGTATATCAAGAATATGTCAGAATGAAAGCTTTACAAATTCCATCATTACAGAAGATACAGGTCATCGACCTTCCCAAGCCCGTCGCTGGTGCGGGCGAAGTGCTGCTTCGGCTCAAGTATGTCGGTTTTTGCGGCAGCGACCTCAACACGTTCCTGGGCCGCAACACCATGGCCAAGCCCAATGTCATTCCAGGTCATGAGATTGGCGCTGTGATTGAGGCAATCGGGCCCGATTGTCCGGCAGACCTCAAGGTTGGTCAGGTAGTTACCGTCAATCCCTATACCAACTGCGGCCATTGTGCCTCCTGCCGCAACGGACGTTTCAATGCCTGCCAGAACAACGAGACACTTGGTGTGCAGCGCGATGGTGCCATGCGCGAATATATTGCCCTGCCTTGGCAGAAGATCATCCCCGTCAAGAACATCACCCCACGTGATACCGCCCTCATCGAACCGATGTCGGTGGGATTCCATGCCGTGTGCCGTGGCCAGGTGTCTGACATCGACGTTGTGCTCGTCCTCGGTTGTGGCATGGTGGGCCTGGGTGCCATCATTCGCAGCGTTCAGCGTGGAGCCACCGTCATTGCTGTGGATTTGAGCCAGGAGAAGCTCGACCTTGCTATTCAGGCAGGCGCAGCCTACGGCATCAACTCTACCAAGGAGGATATCCTTACCAAGGTGATGGAATACACCGATGGAATGGGTGCTGACGTGGTGATTGAAGCTGTTGGTTCGCCCATCACGTATGTCTCGGCCATCGATGCCGTTTCGTTCACCGGACGTGTGGTCTGCATCGGCTATGCCAAGAGCGATGTGTCGTTCCAGACCAAGTTTTTCGTCCAAAAGGAGCTCGACATCCGTGGTTCGCGCAATGCTACGCCCGACGACTTCCGTGCCGTTCTGCATTTCATGCAGCAGACAAACATGAAGATGGATCCCTTCATCAGCGGAATCATTCAGCCCGAAGAAGCACAGCACGCCCTTGAGGAATGGAGCAAGGATCCCGGCAAGGTGTTCCGCATCCTGGTGAAGTTCGATGAGTAAATCGTAGGAAAATACTTCTTCTATCATAGAAATGCCTCTCCGAAATGAAGGAGGGGCATTTTTGTTGGTATGAGTCCAATTCTGAATCGTAAAATGGACCGATGCGATTGGGTGGGTCCAATTCTCGATTGTAAATTGGACCCGTACGATTGGAGCATACCTATTTTGTGGATAAAATGGTTATGCTTGGAATGGAGGAGTCCAATTCTCGAACGTAAATTGGACTCCTACGAATGGAGCATACCTATTTTGTGGATATAATGGTTATGCTTGGAATGGGGCGGTCCAATTCTCGAACGTAAATTGGACCCGTACGATTGGAGCATACCTGTTCCGTAAACCAAATAAGTATGCTTGTTTGGCGTGGGTCCAATTCTCAATCGTAAAATGGACCCGTACAATCGTGTCGGTCCAATATTGAATCGTAAATTGGACTCCCTCGATAGAAGATGGACCAATCTGTTCGCAAATGCCTTATTTTTTTATATATAGTAAACACTCGGGGCCTAAACTGCGCATTTTTTCGTAGAAAAGGGCAAAAAATGGACAATTTGGAACCATCGTATTGAAATATTTAGTATCTTCGCCCCCTGGAAAGTGATTTCAATTCAACAATGAATAATTAGCTATTAACAATTGATTGATTGAAATCAAACGAATTACTATTTATAATTAACAATTATCTAATTGATGAAATATTTAGCAATGTCATCGATACTCATGGCCGGAATGATGGCTGGATGTGCTGTGAATCAGAAGGAGGAGGCTGCGCCTGAGGTACAGCCCTGGAGTGTGGATCGTTTTGCAGATATCGAAGTGCTACGCTATGAGGTGCCGGCCTTCGAGGAGCTTCCTGTAGCACAAAAGGAACTCATCTACTATCTGACGGAAGCTGCCCAGTGGGGCCGTGACATCCTGTGGGACCAGAACTGCCGCTTCAATCTGCCCATTCGCAATATCTGCGAGGCAATCTATCTGAACTACAAAGGCGACAAGGAAGATGCGCAGTGGAAGGCTTTCGAGCAGTACATGAAGCAAATCTGGTTTGCCAATGGCATCCATCACCACTACAGCTCGGCCAAGTTCAATCCCGAGTTCACCCAGGAATGGTTCGAGGCTCAGATCAGCCAGTTGCCCGAGACAGTTAAGAATGAGGAACTGCAGCAGAATCTGGCCATGCCCGACCTGATGCGTGCTATCTTCGATCCGGCTTTCATGGCTATCAAGACCAACCAGGCCGATGGCGTAGATTTGATTGCCACTTCTGCCAACAACTATTACGAGGGTGTGACGCAGAAGGAGGTCGAGAAATACTATGCCAAGCTGAAGAATCCGAAGGACAGGACCCCCGTCATGTACGGCCTGAACTCCAAGATGGTGAAGGAGAAGGGCAAGCTCGTCGAGAAGACCTACAAGGTGGGTGGTCTCTACAGCCCCGCCATCGAGAAAATCGTCTTCTGGCTCGAAAAGGCCAGCGCTGTGGCTGAGAACGAGAAGCAGAAGGCATCAATCGACGCGCTCATCCAGTATTACCGCAGTGGCGACCTGAAGGACTTCGACACCTACAGCATCCTATGGGTGGAGGACCTGCAGAGCCGCGTGGATTTCATCAACGGCTTCATCGAGAGCTATGGCGACCCATTGGGCCTGCGTGGTGCATGGGAGTCGATCGTGAACTTCAAGGATTCGGCCAACACAGCCCGCACCGAGATCATTTCGAGCAATGCGCAGTGGTTTGAGGACCGTTCGCCTGTCGATCCCCGTTTCCGCAAACCTGTGGTCAAGGGTGTGACAGCCAAGGTCATCACCGCCGCCATCCTGGCAGGCGACAGCTATCCTTCGACACCTATCGGCATCAATCTGCCCAACTCCAACTGGATTCGTGCCCAGCACGGTTCGAAGTCGGTGAGCATAGACAATATCACCGCAGCCTACGACGCTGCTGCCCAGGGCAACGGCTTTGGTGAGGAGTTCATGTGGAGCGAGGCCGAGATCGAGCAGGCCAAGCAGTATGCCCACTATGTGGATAACGTGCATACCGACCTGCACGAATGTCTGGGCCATGCCAGCGGCCAGCTGCTGCCTGGCGTCGATCCCGATGCCTTGAAGGCCTACGGTTCTACGCTTGAAGAGGCACGCGCCGACATCTTCGCGCTCTATTACATGGCCGATCCCAAGCTCGTCGAGCTGGGTGTGATGCCCAATGCCGATGCCTACAAGGCCGGTTACTATCAGCAGATGATGAACGGACTGATGACCCAGCTTGTCCGCATCAAGCCGGGCGATAACCTGGAGGAAGCCCACATGCGCAACCGCTCCCTCATTGCCTACTGGACCCTTGCCCTGGCCGAACAGGATGCCGAGGAGGATGGTAGCGAACCCGCCCTCTGCTTTGCCAAACGAGATGGCAAGACCTACGTCAAGATCAACGACTACGAGAAGCTGCGTACCTATTTTGCCGAGATTCTTGGCGAACTGCAGCGCATTAAGAGCGAGGGTGACTTCGAGGCCGGCCGTGCATTGGTCGAGGAATATGGTGTGAAGGTCGATCCCGAACTCCACAAGGAGGTCCTCGCCCGTTATCAGTCGCTCCATATCGCTCCTTACAAGGGCTTCGTCAATCCACGTTACGAACTTGTGAAGGATGCCAGCGGCAAGATTATCGATGTGAAGATCATCTATAACTCGGAGACCTATCCCGAGCAGATGCTTCGCTACAGCAAGGACTATTCAGCATTATGACTCCTCAGCAGCTCAGCGCCATTCACAAGCTATTCCGCAGCAGGCAGAACGTCTTCACAAGTTCCTTGCTGCGGGAGCATGGCTATGTCTATAAGGTTGCCTTCGGCTGTTCGCTGCCCGACATCAAGCAGATTGCCTTGATGGTGAAGGAGATGCTTGCCGATGCGGAGTCACCGCTCTATGGCTTGGAAGAAACCGAAGTAGCCGAGTCGCTTTGGTCTGAGGATGATATCCGCGAGTCGAAGATGATGGCTCCACTGCTCTTTCCGCGCGGCACGATGGACATCGAAACGGCAGAACGCTGGGCACAGACCATTCCGACGCCCGAGGTGGCCGATGTGGCGTGCATGTATGCCTTCCAGTACGGGATAGGGCAGGAGCTCATCGCACGCTGGAAGGATGCGGACGGCAAGATGCTTCGTTATTGCGCCCGAAGTCTTGAAAAGCGTTTGTCATGAAGAAGAAGAAACAGCCCGAACGCGTCGCTGAGGCAGTCAATCGCAAGCGTGACCAGATCACCAAGAACCTGCATCCCGATGCCTTGGCACCCGAATACGACAAGGCGCTGCAGATCATGGAGGACTATCTTCGCAGCCAGAAGAAACGCTGCACGGTCGAACGGCGCTTTGTCCTGCAGGCACTCTATCAGCTCAGCTCGCCTGTCGATATTGCAACGCTTCACGACATTGTCTGTGCTGACGAGGGAAATGTCTCGCTGACGACGATCTATAACACGCTCGACCTGTTGGTACAACTGAAGCTTGCCAATCGGCTCGAGCTGGTGAGCCGGGGCATGACATTCTTTGAGAGGACACTCGGACAGGAGCCGCATGGCTTCGTGATCTGTGAACAGTGTGGCAACATCAAGGTGCTGCGCAAGCTGCAGGTGCTGCAGAAGTTCGACTCGCAGCTGCCCAAGGGCTTCCTTCCCGAAACATATACGCTGCAGATTCACGGCCTTTGTGCCAAGTGCCAGCGTGCAAACAGTAAGAAAAAAGGAACTCCCGTTAGTTCCCAAAAATCTCCTAAATAATATAAATAGAAAATGAAAGTAGATGTATTGCTCGGTCTCCAGTGGGGCGACGAAGGAAAAGGTAAGGTAGTGGATGTCCTGACACCCAACTACGACATTGTAACTCGTTTCCAGGGCGGTCCTAACGCAGGACATACCCTCGAATTCAACGGAGAGAAGTATGTGCTCCGTTCCATTCCCTCTGGCATCTTCCAGGGTGGCAAGATCAACATCATAGGCAATGGTGTGGTGCTCGACCCGCTTCTTTTCATGACCGAAGCGAAGGAACTGGCCCAGAGCGGCCATGACTTGACGCAGCGCCTTTATGTGTCGAAGAAGGCACACCTCATCCTGCCAACCCATCGTCTTCTCGACAAGGCGAACGAGGCAGCCAAGGGCAAGGCCAAGATCGGTACGACAGGCAAGGGCATTGGCCCAACCTATACGGACAAGGTGAGCCGCAATGGATTGCGCGTAGGCGATATCCTCGACAACTTCCAGGCAAAATATGCAGCTGCCAAGCAGCGTCATCTGGAAACCATCTCCAGCTTGAATCTCCTGGCTGTGGCCAAGGGTGGCGAACCTGTCAGCACGGATGGGCTGGAGGAACTCGAAGCCAGCTGGATGGAAGGTATCGAATACCTGAAGCAATTCAAGTTCATCGATTCGGAGCACGTCATCAACAATTACATCAAGGCCGGCAAGAGCGTGCTTTGCGAAGGCGCCCAGGGTTCGTTGCTCGATGTCGATTTCGGTTCCTATCCTTTCGTCACTTCCTCGAACACCATTTGTGCCGGTGCCTGCACAGGCCTCGGAGTGGCTCCCAACAAGATCGGTGAGGTCTTTGGCATCTTCAAGGCCTATTGTACCCGCGTAGGTTCCGGTCCTTTCCCAACCGAACTCTTCGACGAAACGGGTGCCAAGATCCGTGCCATCGGTCACGAATACGGCGCAGTCACCGGACGTGAACGCCGTTGCGGATGGATCGACCTCGTGGCTCTCAGATATACCATCATGCTCAATGGCGTCACGCAGCTCATCATGATGAAGAGTGATGTGCTCGATGGCTTTGAGACCGTGAAGGCCTGCACTGCGTACAAGGTGAATGGGGAACTGACTCGCGAATTCCCCTTCTCGATCGAAGAGGGCATCGAGCCACAATATGTCGAGATGAAGGGCTGGAACACCGACCTGTCGAAGTGCAAGTCGGAGGACGAGTTCCCACAGGAGTTCAAGGATTACATCGCATTCCTTGAGAAGGAACTCGAAACACCCATCACCATCCTCTCTGTCGGTCCTGACCGCGACCAAACGATTCTAAGGAAGAGGGGATAAGGGATTTTCCGGGGGAGTCGTTATTCCGGAATGACGATATGCCGTTATCTCGGTTTTCCGTTATACCGTTATACCGATATCACGATATTCCGTAATACCGGGATTTCGGGATTTCGGGATTCCGCGATTTCGGAATAACGACCCCTCGAACCCCTCTTACCCTTCAGCCCCCCTTTCTTAACCTCCTCATAACGTCTGTCACTAAACTTTGTGCTTATGTCTTTTAAATTCTCAAATCTCGTTGTCCTGACGACTATCCTTTTGTCGTCGGGCGTGCTCCATGCGCAGGAGCAAAAGGATCTCAACTACTGGTCACAGGAACTGAAAAGCCGCATCACCCTCAATGGTTATGCCCAGGCGGGCTACACCTATGTGAATTATGATGGGCGCACCAGCAACACCTGGGACGTAAAGCGCACCTTGCTCTGGGCCAAGGCGCGGATCACCGACCGTTGGTCGTTCCTCTTCATGCATGACTTCAACAGCCAGGTGCAGGAGTTCTACACCGATTTCCGCGTGACCAAAGGTAATGGGCTGACTATCCGTTTCGGACAGTTCAAGAACCAACTTTCGATGGAGAATCCGCTTTCTCCAGTCGTATTGGAGACAGTAGATGTCTGCTCGCAGAGTGTCACCTATCTCACGGGCTGCGGCTCGGATCCCCTCTTTGGTATCAACTACGGACGCGACCTGGGCATCGACCTCTTCGGTCAGCTTTTCGACGGCAAGCTTTTCTATAACCTCGAGGTTCTCAATGGTCGTGGTATCAATGCCAGGGATCTGAATAATAAGAAGAACTTGATTGTCAAGCTCGACTACCGTCCGGTGAAAGGTCTGCGCTTCGCAGTTTCGGCCCAAAAGGGCTATGGCACTTCGCTCGTTCCAACGTCGGTGTATATCCCTGAAGAGAATGCCATTGCGATGGGGGAGACCTATCGTCGCGACCGTTGGACAGCCGGTGTCGAATACAAGGCCGGTAGCAACGACTTCTGGAAGAACCGAAACTGGGGGGTGCGTGGCGAAGTGTTGGGTGGCCGCGACGGCAATACCAACTCGTGGGGTGGCTATGTGACATCTACCATCCCCTTGGTCGGACAGCTTGACATGGTGGCTTCGATCGACTACTTCGATTATGCCAAGGGCTTCAATCGCGATCGTACGGAGGTCATTGCCGGCCTGCAGTACTGGTTCTTCACCAAATGCCGTTTCCAGCTGCAATACACATGGGCATCATCGTGGACCGATGGCCTGAACACCGCGTGGGTTGACGAAGCTTGCAACCGTGTGCAGATTCAGATGCAGGTAGCTTTCTAAGTTATTTCTGGGGATTTCGTTATTGCGGAATTTCGGGTTTTTCGGAATGACGGGATAACGGAATACCGGAATACCGGTATTTCGGGATAACGGAATAACGGGAAACTGAGAATAACGGGAACCCGGAATGACGAATCCTTCTTTTCAATATCTTCCTTATCATGTTTATTAAAATTCTTCTTACGATTCTTTTCTTCGCCATCACCATTGGCGTGGGTATTTACAGCCGTAAGCAGGCGCGTTCTGTCGAAGGCTTCGTATTGGGTGGCCGCAATGTCGGAGGCTGGCTGACGGCCTTTGCGTTTGGCACTTCGTATTTTTCGGCTGTCGTTTTCGTGGGTTATGCCGGACAGTTCGGATGGAAATACGGCCTGGCATCGTCTTGGATCGGTGTAGGCAATGCCATCATCGGTTCGCTGCTGGCTTGGATCATCCTGGGACGTCGTACCAAACTGATGACCCAGCACATCCAGTCGCGCACCATGCCCGACTTCTTCGGCACCCGCTATCGCAACCAGGGACTGCGTGTGGTGGCTTCGATCATTGCTTTTGTTTTCCTGATTCCTTACACTGCTGGTGTGTATATGGGTATCTCGAAGCTCTTTGAGATGGGTTTCGGCATTCCCTATTCCTACTGCGCATGGATCATGGCCATCCTGACTGCCTGCTATGTGATTCTTGGCGGCTATAAGGCCACGGCCATCAACGATTTCATCCAGGGCATCATCATGCTCCTGGGCATTACAACCGTCATCGCCGTTGTCATTAACCATCAGGGCGGACTGACTGAGGCTGTGCATCGCATGGCTCTCCAGATGCCCAATGCCGACGACCTTGCTCACGACAAGGCAGGCCTATACACCCATTTCCAGGCCGGCGATTTCGCCTCGTGGTTTGGTCCGAATGTGATGAGCCTGCTGGGCGTTGTGGTGCTTACCTCCCTCGGTACCTGGGGCCTGCCCCAGATGGTGGGCAAGTTCTATTCCATTTCGGACGAAGGAGCTATCCGAAGGGGAACGATCATCTCGACCATCTTTGCCTTCATCGTTGCGGGCGGCTGCTATTTCCTGGGTGGCTTCGGACGTCTGTTTGTGCCAACAGCCTTCAATGCTGAGCGCGGCAAGTTCGTCTATGACAACATCATCCCTTCGATGCTGGAGACCCTTCCGGATGCACTCATCGCATTGGTCGTACTCCTCGTGCTCTCTGCCTCGATGTCAACTCTGGCATCGCTGGTGCTCACCTCATCCTCGACCATGACGCTCGACCTCATCTATCGTGACAAGAAATCGACCGACGATGAAGTGCGTGAAGGTGAGATTGATGATATGATTGCCGAAAAGATTGAGCGTCGAAAGGTGGTCATCATGCGTGTGCTCATCGTGTTCTTCATTGTCATCTCGCTGATGATTGCTCTCAATCCTCCCCAGTTCATTGCTCAACTGATGGGTATCTCCTGGGGTGCCTTGGCCGGTGCCTTCCTGGCTCCGTTCCTCTATGGCCTCTACTGGCGAGGTGTCACGCCGGCTGCTGTCTGGGCTTGCTTCGTGTGGGGCGTAGGCCTGACCTTGGCCAACATGCTTACGGGCAATGCCCTCCTCAATCCGATTGACTGTGGCGCTGTGGCGATGGTGGGCGGCTTCATCGTAGTTCCTATCGTTTCGCTCTTCACACCCAAGCTGAAGAAGGACAAGGTCGATAAGATCTTCGAATGCTATAAGTAAGGCTCGAAGGTCGCTTACGCGATAAGTTCTTGCGTTCTTTTGATACTAAAGCAATAAGGTTTTGAAGGTTGGTGCCTCAAAACCTTATTGCTTTTTTACTGTTCTTCTATTCTGGTTGTCGGTTTCTGATAATCGACAGCAATGGTAAACGATTTGCCGTCGAGCACGATGTTCTCAAGGCGAACAGGTTCATTATAGCCGGTGCCACGAACGATGGTTCCGTCGTCGGTCATGTCAACGACCGATTCGATGCCTATCAGGCAAAGCAGTGCACCCCATGTGTAATTGGGATTGCTGCACACGCGACCGTTCAGCGTAAAGTAATTTTCTCCGCAATAGCCGGCACCCAACCAGTTGTTCATGAAGAGGTGGACACATTTTTGCGCATATTCGGCTTTGAGTTCGTCTGTGGCATAACGCTTCAAGCCCAACCAGGTGAGGTAGTTGGCCGGTCCCCAGATGTTGCCTGACCAGTAGCGTTGGCGATGAAACTCGGGCTCTCGTTTCGACAACGTCGGAATAACCCACTCGCCCCAGAACTGTGCGGGATCGCTCAGTATCTTTAGGGCACGACGTGCCTGTTCTTCGCTGGCAGCGCCTGAAATGAGCGGATAGAAGTTCAGCGGGGCCAATTTCGTGAGGAATGCGCCTGGTGTACCATCCTCATTGTCCAGGAAACGGCTGCAATAGATGCCCAGCTCTTCGTTCCACAAGTGCTCGTTAATGCGTTTGTTCATTTCGTCGGCATCCCGTTGATGCTGGGCTGCAGCCTGTTCGTCGCCTAATGCCTGGGCAATCAATGAGAGGTAATGGGCATCCATAGCCCATAGAGCACACAGATCAACGGCATACACATTCATCGTCTTGCCAATCATTTCAGCTCCCTGGAAGTGTGGCGTGTCATCCCATCCCGTCTCATACATAGCTATTTGCAGGCTTCCGTTTTCGGCGCCCCATGCCAATAGGCCGTTCTTGCGAGGATTACGGTATTTCATCCACCAGGCGTTCCAAGCCTTCAGGATGGGGTATGCTTCGCGCAGGAACTCAAGGTCAGGCCTCAAGAGGTGAGAACGCCAGATGCACATCGAACCGACGGGTGGCTGGGAATTGCCCGTGCTGGGTCCCATCGACCAGTGTCTGACGTTGCCGATCATGCCATTGGGCAATGCGCCCTGAAGTACGGCGCGGAATGTGGCCTTTGCCATCTCGGGGTTCCCATAGGTAGCCATCAGTCCGTTGAAGAAGCTGTCCCAAAGGAATATGGGCCCTTGGTTGGCATTCTTTACACCAAATGTTCGTGATACGGGGATGAACAACGTGTGTTCGTCGCTGCAATAGAGACGCGTATTGTTCAGGTTGTTGGTCATGGCACCCAGCAGGTCGCCCGATGGCGCTAATGCTTTCGGACGATTGGTCTCGTAAGCCTCAGCGGCCTTGTCAATCAGCTGGTCAACTTCGTCGAGGGCGGGCAATGTGCCGAATCCAGCTACGAAATGCATGGGATGCGTGTAATCGTCGTATGCAAAGGCAACGCTGCTGCCATCGAAGGCCGAGATGGGACAATTCGCATGCATCTGCCAAATCACTTCGCCCCCTGACCATGGAGCGACACCCTTCAGTCCTTGGTCGGTTTGTGAAAATGTGCTTGTAAATCCGGGCCAGTTCTTCGATAGGTCGAATCGGATAACATCGGCCTTGTCGGCCGTGATACGCCCCACGGCTGCATTGCCAATGCGTGTCCATTCATATTCTATCAGATTGTTATGGCTCAATTCCAGTACCATGCGATGATAGCTGTCGTCGGGAGCGCATATGCCGGCGTTGAAGCCGTTGGCCAGATGGGCTTGTGCAAAACCTTCTCCTTTTTCGTCGAACAATACTGCCTTGTAATGATCTCCATCCATCACAGGATCGATAATAAATGCGGCCTCGTCCGCCCAAATGAATGCGATGCCGTTGGGCGCGGAATAATAAAAGTTGCCGATGAGAGCGTCTGTCGCGCTCATTGTACAGGTCGCTGAGGTTGCCAGACAAATCACCAACAGACACCATTTCTTCATGTGTTCCATAGAATCTGTTTAATACATTAATAAAATAGGAATAATAAATTACATCAACGCATCATATTCCATCGGCGCCTGCTTGCGATAGGCGAGGGCTGTGCACGATGCAACGATTTCGCCTGTAGATTTCTTGACGGTGACCAGTGCAAAGGGAATCTTCTTGTGATTGACGGTCTCGATGGCCTCGGCAATGAGGTGGTCGCCCAACAAGGCGGAAGATACGTAGGTCACCTGGTTCTCGATGCCCAGCGTGAGCTGTCCATGTGAATTCATCACAGCTGCGATGGCCAGGTCGGCCAGGGTGAAGATGGCTCCACTCTGGCACACATTTCCACCATTGAGATGCCGTTCCTCGACGGTCATCTCTGCCTTGGCGTAGCCTTCGCGTATTTCGGTGAGCTGGATTCCATTTGTTCTTGCATAGCGGTCTGTTTCGTTGAGTCGTTCTAAAAGGGTCATTTGAGTAATGTATTTTGCGTGATAAACATGAATTTTCGGCGCAAATATACAAAAAAATCGTCAAAGACGCTAAAAAACGCAAGGAAATTTTCGTTTATCCTAAAAAAATGCTTATCTTTGCGCTCAATTGAAACCAATTTTCCTTTTTAAATAAAAGTATTCTATGAAAAGGCTTCTATTAGGTGATGAGGCTATCGCGCTGGGTGCATTGCATGCCGGATTGTCTGGCGTATATGCCTACCCGGGCACCCCATCCACTGAAATCACGGAGTTCATCCAGGGCGATAAGCTGGCCCGTGAACGCAATGTTCATTCACGCTGGTGTACCAACGAGAAGACTGCCATGGAGGCAGCGCTCGGTATGTCGTATGCCGGCAAGCGTGCACTGGTCTGCATGAAGCATGTCGGCATGAATGTCTGTGCGGATGCGTTTGTCAATTCGGCTATCACAGGCTGCAATGGCGGCCTTATTGTTCTGGCTGCCGACGACCCTTCTATGCACTCCAGCCAGAACGAACAGGATTCGCGCTTCTATGGCAAGTTTGCCATGATTCCGATCTTCGAACCATCGAACCAGCAGGAGGCATACGATATGATGGAGGAGGCATTCGAACTGAGTGAACATCTCAAGGAACCTGTCTTGATGCGTGTGGTAACACGTCTGGCCCACAGCCGTGCTGCTGTCGAGATTCGTGAACCCAAGGAGCAGAACGAACTTCGTCCGGAAACCGACCGTACCCATTGGGTGCTTCTCCCGGGCAATGCCAAGCGTCAGTATGCTGCCCTCATCGAGAAGCAGCCGGTCATTGCCGAAGCTGCCGCCGAGAGCGAGTTCAATCGTCTCGAGCTCTGTGAAGAGGAGCCGGACAACAAGACGGGTGTCATCTGCTGCGGAATCGGCTACAATTATGTCAAGGAGGCCGTTGGCGACAAGATGAATGTGCTCAAGGTTTCGCAGTATCCCTTGCCCGAGAAGGACATTGTCGCACTGGCTGCTGTTTCGGAGAATCTGCTCGTGGTAGAGGATGGCCAGCCCGTGGTCGAGGAACTTGTCCGTTGTCTGCTGGGTGCCGATTATCCCGTCTATGGCCGTCTGACTGGAGCCCTCCCGCGTACTGGTGAACTCAATCCCGATAATGTAGCCAAGGCCCTTGGTGTAGAGAGCAATAGGGTTTATGATCCGAGTCCCGTGCTGGCTGGTCGTCCACCCCAGTTCTGTCAGGGATGCGGACATCGCGACGTATATAATGCCCTCCGCGAAGTGGTGGCAGAGTTCGGCGACAAGGCGCGTGTCTTCGGCGATATCGGCTGCTACACGTTGGGCGCCCTGCCTCCGTTCAAGGCTATCGACTCGTGTGTCGATATGGGTGCTTCAATCACGATGGCTAAGGGAGCTGCCGATGCAGGTGTTCACCCTTCCATTGCCATCATCGGTGACTCTACCTTCACCCATTCGGGCATGACAGGATTGCTCGATGCCGTCAACGACCATTCGAACATCGTTGTGGTCATCAGCGACAATCTCACCACCGGCATGACGGGCGGTCAGGATTCGGCCGGAACCAGCAAGTATGAGGCTATCTGTGTAGCCCTGGGTGTCGATCCCGCCCATGTCCGTGTCATTGTTCCTCAGCCCACCAAGGTGGAAGAAATCAAGGCGCTGATTCGCGAAGAAATTGCTTACCCCGATGTTTCGGTCATCATTCCACGCCGTGAATGTATCCAGACATTGGCACGACATGCACGTCAGAAGGCTGCCGCGCGCAAACAATAATACGATTATGAAGAAAGACATTATTCTTTGCGGTGTGGGAGGACAAGGTATCCTCTCCATTGCTACGATTATAGGCGAAGCAGCCACAGCCGCAGGACTGAACCTGAAACAGGCCGAAGTGCATGGCATGAGCCAGCGTGGTGGTGATGTGCAGTCTAACCTGCGCCTTTCGACCGACGTCATCTATTCAGACCTCATCCCGTTGGGTGAAGCAGACGTCATCATTTCGATGGAGCCGATGGAGGCACTGCGTTACCTGCCTTATCTCAGCAAGGAGGGCGCTGTAGTCACTTCCAGTCAGTCGTTCGTCAACATCCCGAATTATCCCGAAGCATCTGCCATCGACGCCGAACTGGCCAAACTTCCCAAGGTGGCCAAGCTGGACATTGAGCAGATTGCCAAGGAAGTGGCCACGGTTCGTTCAGCCAACGTCGTGCTGCTCGGCATGGCCGCTCCTTATATCGGCATTCTTTCGACCGAAGAGCTTCGCAGCGCCGTAGCCCGCGTCTTTGAGCGTAAGGGTGAGGCCATTGTTGAAGCCAATCTGAAGGCCTTCGATGCGGGTGTCGCAGCGGTTGGATAGCATTTTTTAGAAATAGTTGCTATAGTAATTATAGTCACAATAATAAATATAGTTACTATAGTATTTTACCCCCAAATAAATATTAATAATGAGTAAATTTCCCGTCCCCGATAGTTCCTGCGAGTTCTTCGACCAAGAACACGAGACCATGACCCGAGAGCAGATCGAGGCATTGCAGGTTGAGCGTCTGAAAGAAACCATTGCACGCTGCATGAAGAATCCGATCTACAAGCAGCGTCTCGACGAAGCAGGCATCACCCCCGACAGCATTACCTGTGTGGCCGATGTCCGCAAGCTTCCCTTCACCACCAAGCAGGATTTGCGCGAAAGTTATCCATTTGGCCTGTCGTGTGTGCCCTTGAAGGATTGTGTGCGTCTGCATTCATCGAGCGGTACGACTGGTAATCCCACCGTTATCCTCCACACGCAAAACGACTTGGACGAGTGGGCAAACCAGGTAGCCCGTAACCTTTGGATGGTGGGCTTGCGTCCAGACGACATCTTCCAGAATTCTTCTGGATATGGTATGTTCACCGGTGGACTGGGCTTCCAGTATGGAGCCGAGCGCCTGGGAATGCTGACCGTTCCGGCTGCTGCTGGCAATTCGCTTCGTCAGATCAAGTTCATCCGCGATTTCGGAACCACAGCACTTCATGCGGTGCCAAGTTATGTGACACGTCTTTACGAAGTTATGCAGGAGCAGGGCGTCGATCCACGGAAAGATACCAAGCTCAAGGTGCTTGCCATCGGAGCTGAGCCTCATTCGGAGGAACAGCGCAAGCGTATCGAGAACATGTTGGGCGTGAAGGCCTACAACTCGTTCGGTATGTCGGAGATGTGTGGTCCCGGTGTCGGCTTCGAATGCAAGGAGCAGAATGGCCTGCACTTCTGGGAGGACTACTATATCGTCGAGATTGTGAATCCCGAGACGTTGGAGCCTGTTCCCGATGGCGAGATTGGAGAACTCATTCTCACATCGATCTGTCGCGAAGCCATGCCTTTGATCCGGTACCGTACACGTGACCTTACCCGTGTCCTGGGACGCACCTGTCCCTGCGGCCGCAACCACATCCGTATCGACCGCATGCGTGGACGTTCCGACGATATGATTGTCCTGCGTGGTGTCAACATCTTCCCAATTCAGATCGAGAAGATTCTGATGCAGTTCCCCGAGCTGGCAAGCAATTACCTCATTACGCTCACTTCGGACGCCGACAACGACAACATGCTTGTCGAAGTGGAACTCGAGGAACTCTTCACCGACGACTTCTCGCGACTCCTCGACCTTGAGAAGCGCATTCGTCGTGCGCTCAAGGACGAGATCCTTCTCACGCCACATGTCAAGCTGGTGCCCAAGGGAACACTCCCCGTCAGCGAAGGCAAGGCCGTGCGCGTAGTAGATAAGCGCAAAGTATATCAATGAGTTCGAAAGGTTCGAAAGGTTCAAAAGGTTCGAAAGGTTCTCCCTTCGACTCCCTCTTAACCCCTCGAACCATTCAGAACCCCTCTTAACCCCTCATAACCTCCATCATCATGACCATTAAACAACTTTCGATATTCATCGAGAACAAGAGCGGAACACTGATTCGCGTTCTCGATCTACTGAGTAAGGCAAAAATCCAAATCATTGCCTCTACCATTGCCGACACGAAGGACTATGGCATCTATCGTGTCCTTTGTGTCCAGCCCACACAGGCTTATCTGCTCCTTCGCGAGAACGGCATCAACGTGCAGCTGGCCGATGTCTTTGCCTTGAGCATCGACGATACTCCCGGTCAGGCTGCCGAAGCCGTCAAGGAGCTTTCTTCGGCCGGTGTCAGCATCCTTTATATGTATTCTTTCCTTTGGAAGGGCAAGGGTGTGCTCGTCATGCGTACCAATCCGAGCGAGAAGGCCAAAGAGATCATCACCATCAAGAAGATTGGCTTCCTCACGGAGGCAGACTTTGGTTAATTAACAATAAACATTAAATAATAAATAATTAACTGTTTTTCTTAATCTCATTATTTCAAGCAAAATGCCAAGAATTTACAATCCTGCGATGGAGTGCATGGACCGTGAGTCGATGCGAAAACTCCAAGGCGAGCGTCTTGTGGCTACCGTAAAACGCTGCTACGAAACTGTACCCTTCTACAAGCGTAAGATGGACGAACTGGGTGTCAAGCCCGAAGACATCAAGGGCGTAGATGACATCACCAAACTGCCGTTTACGACCAAGTATGACCTGCGTGATGAATATCCATTCGGTCTTCAGGCTGTGCCCATGGAGAAGATCCGCCGCATCCATGCATCGTCGGGAACGACCGGCAAGCCCGTTGTCGCTACCTATACCGAAGCCGACCTCGACATGTGGGCCGAATGTGTAGCCCGAGTGATGTCGGTAGGAGACGTCGGTCCTGGTGATGTCGTTCAGGTTAGCTACGGTTATGGTCTTTTCACCGGAGGTCTCGGTGTGCATAACGGAGTAGAGAAACTTGGTGCCATCCAGCTTCCCACATCGGCAGGTAATTCCAAGAAGCAGCTCATGCTGATGAAGGACTTCGGAACTACCGCTTTTGCCTGCACGCCTTCTTACGCGCTTCGTCTGGCCGAAGTGATGGAAGAGATGGGCATGAGTGCTCGCGACTTGAAGCTTCGTGTGGGATTCTTCGGCGCAGAGCCCTGGACCTGGGGTATTCGTCGCGAACTGGAAAGGAAGTTCCGCATCAAGGCCATCGACATCTATGGTCTGACCGAAATGTGCGGCCCTGGTGTGGGCGGTGAATGCGAATACCAGGATGGTACCCATGTGTGGGAGGATATGTTCCTGCCCGAGATCATCGACCCCGATACCCTTAAGCCTGTTCATCAGGGAGAGGAGGGCGAACTGGTCTTCACCTCGTTATGCAAGGAAGGCATGCCGATGATCCGTTATCGCACACGCGACCTCACGCATCTGATTTACGAGAAGTGCAAGTGCGGACGTACGGCTGTGCGTTTGGGCAAGATTCTGGGCCGTTCGGACGACATGCTCATCATCCGTGGCGTCAATGTGTTCCCCAGTCAGATCGAGACGGTGCTCACCGAGTTCCCGGTATTTACACCACAATACTTCATCACGGTCGATCGAAAGGACAACGAAGACACCTTCGACCTCGACGTGGAGCTTCGCAACGAATACTTCTCGCCCAATCCTGCCAAGCAGATGCCGTACATCAAGCCGCTTTACGATCGCATCGTGAGCCTCGTTGGCATCAAGCCCAACATCCACATCCTGCCTCCTGGCGCCATCGAGCGTTCGTCGGGCAAGGCCAAGCATGTCAACGACAAGCGTAACTTCAAGGATTGGAAGTAAGTCTAAGGGATTCTAAGGGACATTAAGGGACGCTAAGGGATTTTAAGGGACGTTTGTTCCTTGGGTTCCATTTCTTACAGGCGCTTCTCTCGGACGTGACCGAACGGAAACAAGGTAACGTCCCTTAATATCCCCAAATACCCCTTATTATCCCCAAATATCCCTTTATATGCAAACCACCCCATTAGATTATCAGCTTGTTACCGAGACGATCTACTCGATGCGTCTTGGCGATTTCAGTGGTGCCACTATTCGCGACATCGCAAGTCTTGCTGGAACGCTCGAAAAGAAGACGGGCCAGCCGTTCATTCACTTGGAAATGGGTGTGCCTGGATTGAAACCTTCGCAAATCGGCATGGATGCTGAGAAAAAGGCACTCGACGAGGGTTGTGCAGCCATTTATCCACCCAATGCCGGTATCGCTCCGCTCAAGAATGCAGCCTCCCGCTTCATCAAGGCCTTCATCGGCGTCGATCTGAAGCCGGAAGGATGTATCGCTACCGTCGGTTCGATGCAGGGAACCTTTGCCGTCTTTACAACGCTGCATCTGGCCATGCCCGAAAGGGATACCATTCTTTTCATTCATCCCGGCTTCCCGGTACAGACCGACCAGTGCAAAGTGATTGGTCTGAAGCCGATTGGACTTGATATCCACGATTATCGCGGACCGAAGCTGATTGAGAAGCTCGACGAGATGCTGTCGCAAGGGAATATCGCTGGCATTGTCTATAGCAATCCGAATAATCCCACATGGGTGTGTTTCACCGAAGAGGAACTGAAGGGAATTGGTGAACTGGCCACCAGACATGACGTCATCGTCCTGGAGGATCTGGCATACTTCGCCATGGATTTCCGTCGCGACCTCTCGCATCCATTCGAGGCTCCCTATCAGGCTACTGTGGCCCGATATACGCAGAATTATGTGATGACCATTTCAGCATCGAAAGCCTTCTCGTATGCGGGTCAGCGTATTGGCGTCTGCTGCATTTCCGATGGCCTCTATCATCGCAAGTATCAGGCATTGCAGGATCTGATGGGTGTGGCTGAATTCGGCCGTTTCCTCGATGCGCGTGTCATCTACACGCTCTCATCAGGTTGCTGCCACAGCGTGCAGTATGGTATGGCAGCTATGATGGATGCTGCGTGCGACGGACGTTTCGATTTCGTCAACCAGGTGAAGGAATATGGACGTCGTGCCGCCTTCCTCAAGAAGGTGCTCCTTTCGAATGGATTCTATCTTGTTTATGACAACGATATGGGCGAGCCGTTGGCCGATGGTTTCTATTTCACGGTTCAGTATCCCGGCATGACCGACCTGCAACTGACGCGCGAACTGATGTACTACGGCATTGCCGTCTATCCGCTCGACACAATGGGTTCACACGAACAAGGTGTTCGCGTTTGTACTTCGTTCTTCAAGCCCGAACAGGAACCTATATTTGCTGAAC
>JAEEUA010000209.1 GCA_016286775.1 Bacteroidales bacterium | reverse complement strand
CGTTACTCACACGTGCGCCGCTCGCCACCCGAGGTGCTGCCGCTCGACTTGCATGTGTTAGGCCTGTCGCTAGCGTTCATCCTGAGCCAGGATCAAACTCTTCGTTGTACTCTTTATCGTTAATCCCGCCACGAAGGGCGGAACCGTTGACTGTTTTATTTGAAGACTCCGATGCCGGCTGTCAATCTCAGTTGTTGACGGTAAAGCTTTGTCTTGCACTTGCTCTACCCTAAATGTGCTTGCTATCTATTTGTCAATTTCAGGATTTCAAAGATCGTGCCAAACGGGGTTCATTCCGTTTAAGCGGGTGCAAAGATAGCGGGTTTTATTTCTCTTTCCAAATATTTCGGAAACTTTTTTCAAAAAAGCACCATTTTTATCCTAATAGCGTGTCGAAATTAGCTATTTTGTCATTCGAGAGTCTCAATTCAATCGGTTGCATAAGCATTTTTGCCTTAAAATCTATGGGAAGGTTTTCTTTTTTGGCCCAAAACTTGGAAATTTGGAATTTTTAGACTATCTTTGCCGAGAAATTGCTTTATACCTTTTAAATATATAGAATAATGGCAACAGTTGACGACAAAAAAATAATCTTTTCGATGGTGGGTGTCACACACACCATCCAGCAGACACAGAAACAAGTTCTCAAGAACATCTACATCTCGTTCTACTATGGAGCCAAGATCGGCATCATCGGTCTGAATGGCGCAGGCAAATCGACACTGATGAAGATCATCGCCGGCATCATCCAGCCCAGCCAGGGCGAAGTAGTTTGGAGTCCGGGCTACAGCGTGGGCTATCTGGAACAGGACCCCAAGCTTGACGAGACAAAGACCGTGAAGGAGAACATCATGGAGGGTGTACAATACATCTACGACGCTCTGAAGGAATATGACGAGGTGAACTTGAAGTTCGCCGAGCCGGAATACCTGGAGGATCCCGACAAGATGGACCAGCTCATCAATCGCCAGGCAGAGCTGCAGGACATCATTGATTCGACCGATGCGTGGAACATCGACTCGAAGCTCGACCGTGCCATGGCTGCCCTCAACTGTCCTCCCGGCGAATGGTCGGTGAAGAACCTGTCAGGCGGCGAGCGCCGCCGCGTTGCCCTCTGCCGCCTTTTGCTCAAGAAACCCGACGTGCTCCTGCTCGACGAGCCCACCAACCACCTCGATGCCGAGAGCATCGACTGGTTGGAACAGCACCTGCAGCAATACGAGGGCACGGTGATTGCCGTCACCCACGACCGCTACTTCCTCGACGATGTGTCGGAATGGATCCTCGAACTCGACCGCGGCGAAGGCATTCCATGGAAGGGCAACTATTCGAGCTGGCTTGACCAGAAGACGAAGCGCATGGCACAGGAGGAGAAGACCGCCTCGAAGCGCCGCAAGACCTTGGAGCGTGAGCTCGAATGGGTACGTATGGCTCCGAAGGCCCGCCAGGCCAAGGGCAAGGCACGACTCAACTCCTACGACAAGATGCTCAATGAGGAGCAGAAGGAACGCGAAGAGAAGCTCGAGATCTTCATCCCGAATGGTCCACGTCTGGGCAACAAAGTGCTCGAAGCCGTGCATGTTGCCAAGGCATTCGGCGACAAGGTGCTCTTCAAGGACCTGAACTTCATGCTGCCACCCAACGGCATTGTGGGCGTCATCGGTCCCAACGGTGCGGGCAAGACCACCCTCTTCCGCCTCATCATGGGCTTGGAGAAACCCGACAGCGGCACCTTCACCGAGGGCGAGACTGTGAAGCTGGCCTACGTTGATCAGCAGCACAAGGACATCGATCCCAACAAGTCGATCTACGATGTGGTGAGCGGAGGCAACGACCTGATTCGTATGGGCGGACGTGACGTCAATGTTCACGCTTATCTGAGCCGCTTCAACTTCAACGGTGCCGACCAGAACAAGCTCTGCGGCGTGCTGTCGGGCGGCGAACGCAATCGTCTGCACCTGGCCATGGCGCTGAAGGAGGAGGGCAACGTACTCCTGCTCGACGAGCCGACCAACGACATCGATGTCAATACCCTCCGTGCCCTGGAGGAAGGTCTGGAGGCTTTCGCAGGATGTGCCGTAGTCATCAGCCACGACCGCTGGTTCCTCGACCGCATCTGCACGCATATCCTCGCCTTCGAGGGTGATGGAGAAGTGTTCTATTTCGAAGGTTCCTATACGGACTATGAGATCAACAAGGCCAAGCGCCTCGGCATCGAAGAGCCCAAGCGCAGCAGATATCGCAAACTGATGGAAGACTAGCGATTGTTTTTGGTTTTTCCCGTTATCCCGGAATTTCGGAATACCGGAATACCGAAATAACGGGATACCGAAATAATAACAACAAAAATGAAAAAGATTACAATCATCCTGGCAATGGCGCTGGCCGTGATCAGCGCGTGCCAACAGAAGAAGGGACACAATGTGACCATCGTGGTGACGAATCCGACCGATCGTGATATCGCAGGCGTCATTGAAGGTGTACCGCTGAAAGCCGTCCTCGATAGCCTCGGCGTGAATGAGGGCACCGCCATCAAACTGACCGACGAAATGGGCAAGCCCGTGGCCACCCAAATCTTCAATAATGGCCAAGAGGATCTGCTCCTCTTCGAATGCAACACATTGGCAAACGGCGAAAGTTCATACTATGTGTCGGTACGCAAAGCATCAGACCCCAGCATCTCCATTCCCAGTGCCGTCTTCTTCAAGCATTACCCCCAGCGCAAGGATGACTTCTGCTGGGAAAACGAATCGTCCATCTGGCGTGCCTACGGCCCGGAACTGCAGGCCACCAACGAACGCGCATTCGGCTATGACATCTGGTGCAAGAACACCAAGGAGATGCTCTGCGACGAACGTATGCTGACAGCATTGCGTGGCTGGGCGATACGCGACAGCCTCTATGCCTTGGGCGAGAACCACCTGGCCGACAGCATCGGGCATGCCGGCAGCTTCCACGAGGATCATGGCAAGGGCATGGACTGCTATGCCGTGGGTCCGACACTTGGCGGTGGCACAGCTGCCCTGCTGAACGACGAAGGCGGCATCGTCTTCCCCTGGGCCTGGAAGACTCACAAGATACTGGCCAACGGTCCTCTTCTAGGCGCCGTGCGATTGGACTACGACACCACCTATGTGGCTGGAGACACCATTGTCGAGCACCGTACCATCATCGCTCAGAAGGGCACACGCTTCAACATCATCAACGTGGAGTTTGAGGGTGCGACTCGCGCACACGATATCGCTGTGGGCATCGCCTTCCATGGCGACGAGGACAGCGTGCGACTGGACAAGGGCAACAAGTTCATCGCCTATTCTGACCCGACCGACCAGCCCAGTCGTGACCCCGGACGTGTCCTGATTGGCGCCTACATTCCCTCCTTGACTCGTACCGCCCTCGAACAAGGCCACCTGCTGGGCATCGCCAAATACAAGCCTGGCGAAACCTTTACCTACCTGATGGGCAGCGGATGGAGCAAAGGAGACTGCGCTTCGCTCAGCGTCATGACCGGCGAACTCAAGAGATTGGCAAATGAAAAGCCACAAACCGTACGAATTGACGTGAAATAAAAGGAACCCCTCGGTCCTCCTACTTAGTGGGATAACCTGAGGGGTACTTTTTTTGGAAATTTGAAAATTTTGATTGCATCACAAACTATTATTTATAAATAATGTACTTATTATGAAAACAAAGATTGTAATGATGCTCTGCCTATTGTGTGGAGTGTGCTTTTCGTGCAATGCCCCAAAACAGGAAAAGCAAGAAGCTGAACCAATCCAAACTTTTATGAATATGACAAAAGAACAATTGAAACAAAAACTCGAGATGGCCCTGGAAGACATGAAAGCCAAGGCCATAGAGATGGGAATTCAAGGTGTGGCAACCGCCTCAGTGCTCAACAAGGATGAGACCGACGACTGGTTAGGCGAGATGAAGATTGTCGGAACTCCCTGCAATCAGAAGGAGGGCTGGAATCTGGTAGCTATTGCCTGGTCGAAGTGCGGAGAAGTGATTGCCACCCAAGCCGACAGCGGGAATCCGGAACATCAGAAGATGTTGGGCGAACTAAACTTTACTGGTGGTGCCTATGACGAGTACGAAGGTTATAAGATGGCATTTGCATTCAGTGGAGCAGATTCAGAAGAGGATCTGGTTGTGGCACGGCACGGAATTGAGAAGATGAAAGGCTACATCTCTGCTTCGCTTCAGGAGAAGCAGAAGGCTGAACCAGTCGAAACATTCAAGCCTTTGGCCACTCCGCTGAAGCAAGACCAGTTCATACAGGTTAATATTATAGTGGACGACATCAAAAAGGCTGCCAAGGCATGGGCTACCCTTCTCGGCGTTCCTGAGCCGGAGATTTGGGTGAACCACCTGCAGAGCAACGGAGAATACCCGTACACCTATCGCGGCAAGGACATTCCTTGCGACCTGCAGATGTGTGTCATCGATATGGGCAGTTGGGTACTGGAACTCCACCAGGTTGACAATACGCCCAGCACGTTCCGCGAGTTCCAGGACAAGCACGGCTATGGCGTACACCATCTGGGCTTTGAAGTAGGAGATGCTCGCGACGAGGTAATCAAGGAACTGAAGGAAATGGGCTTCGACACCGAGCGCACCATAGGCATTTACCCCGGCAGCAGCTGGACCATCGTGGACAGCGAGAATGTGCTGGGTGTAAACCTGAACATCAAGCCTAAAAGATGATTTTAAGGGATTCTAAGGGATTTTTAGGGACTTTTAGGGATTTTTAGGGACGATAGTTCAAATAACAATTAATAATTTACAATTAACAATTGTTTGCTCGGCCCGAATACTCTAGGCGCTTCTCTCGGACGTGACCGAACGGGAACAAGGATACGTCCCCTAATATCCCTTAATATCCCCAATATCCCTTAATATCCCTAAAAGGAAAACTCTTAGCGTGTCTTCTCCACTAATGCAAAGTCGATGGTCTTGCGGTCGAGGTTGACGTTGGCAACCGTAACCTTGAGCGTGTCTCCCAAGGTGAAGCGACGGTGGGTGCGACGGCCAATGAGGCAGAAGTTGCGCTCGTCGTAGATGTAATGATCGTCACGCAGGTCGCGCACCGAAATCAAGCCTTCGCAGAGGTTCTCCTTGAGTTCGACGTAGATGCCCCATTCGCTCACTCCGCTGATGACACCTTCGAACACCTGGCCCATGCGGTCCTGCAGGAATTCAGCCTGCTTGTACTTGATGGATGAACGTTCGGCCTGGACAGCCAGTTGCTCCATCTCGCTGCAATGCTTGCACTCCTCTTCGAGCATCTCGCGTACCATGGAGCGACCCTTCTGGAAGAGATAACGATCGAGCAGGCGATGTACCATACAGTCGGGATAACGACGGATGGGCGAAGTGAAGTGGGTATAGAAGTCGAAAGCCAGGCCATAGTGTCCGATGTTCTCGGTGGAATAGACAGCCTTGGCCTGCGTACGGATAGCGAGTGTAGAGAGCATGTTCTCTTCCGGGCGGTCGTGGATTTCCTTCATCAGCTGGTTGATGCCCTGGCTGATCTGCTTGTTCTTCGAGTAATCGACAACATCCGACTTCTTGCCACTGAAGATGCTCTTCACATTGTGACCAAAGCGAGCGGCAAGGGTTGCCAGGCTTTCGAGTTTCGCCTGCGAAGGCTGGTCGTGGATACGATAGACGAACGACTTGGCCTTCTTCTGCATCTTGCCAT
>JAEEUA010000208.1 GCA_016286775.1 Bacteroidales bacterium | reverse complement strand
TAAGCGACCCCAGGTACCCTTTCGGAACCTGGGGTTTTTCTTTGTCCTATCGTATCCATGGATATTTTTTTCTTTATCACGAATTATCGAATTATAGAATTAAACTAATTATTCATACCCATTTCTGTCCTCGTCGCGGCCATGTTTGGCCGCCTCAACGCGACACTTTCCAGCCCCCCTCCCCACCCCTGTCGCGATATCCCGCCCCTGTCGCTACCACCCGACCCAAAATTCACAAAAATATTTGGAACCAGCAAAAAATCCCCCTACCTTTGCACCGTCAAAACAGAACAACAAGTTCTTCACGACAAAACAAAAACGATATTATTAACAATTAAAAAATATATAACTATGTACGCAATCGCATTCTTCACCACCGTGATCCTCTTCTCAGCAAGCCTCTACATCGGCAACAAGATCGCTGAATCAGTAAATAACCGCAAGAGCAGCACCAACGCCGCCGACTACCGCATCGGCCAGATCAGCAAAGCTGCCTAAAACTTCAAGGATATCAAACGACAATAATAAAAAAAAGTAATGAAAAAGATTTATATGTGCGTCTTGGGCATCGGCGCTATGATGATGCTCCAGTCCTGCTACGTGCAGACACTCAGTGTTGGAATGAATGAAGGTGATCCCGTGAAGCAGGTAGCCGTAGTCAAGAACCACCAGTTCATCGATGGTCTCGTCGAGCCTCGTTACGACAAAGTAGAGAACTACGTGGAAGATACGCAACACTTCAAGGTTACCACAAAGCAGACCTTTATGGATGGCTTCCTCTCCGGTATCACCTTCGGCATCTATACGCCCTCGACGACCTATTACTATCAACCTGCAGAATAATCTTTATCAAATCATGCAGATGGGAAGCAAACTATCCCATCTGCATGCCATTTATTGATTCTACACTTTTCACAAGAATATACACTTATCACTTAATATCTTGAAGTTTCAATCATGCAAGCCTGCCTGTGAAGGTCGGCTTGCATATTTTTTGCATTCAAATCAGCATGTCCATTGAGCAAAACATCCATAAAACGTGTATAGGCATGCACCGAGGGGGAAAAAAGGCCTTAAAATTTGAATATTCGGAGATTTTTTCCTTTATTTGCATGCCTTATGAGTTTTTGGAAATCAATTTGCAAAACTCATTACTTGTTTATTAATCATTTATTTGCAAACCCCATTATTTAATCTTATTATAAAACCGTATGAAAAGATTTTTACTCCTCCTTTCAGGGGCTGCTTTTCTTTCTTATGCCAGTGCACAAGAAAAGACAGTGACATGGCCTGATGCATCGACCCACACCGTCAAGCCAGCTTTCACCCTTACCGTTCAGGTTGCTGAGTCTGTAGAGCGCACCTTCAGTTTCGGCACCTACAACGAGTTCGACTTCTATGCCGTGGACTTCGGCGATGGCAACCTCGTGCTTACCGACACCATCGGCTACACCACCTCGACAGTTACCAAGACAGCTGTGACAGGCGTCGCTACCGGTGATGGCGTGATCACCGTTTATGCCGAGGATCCTTCGACCGTCTATTATGTAACCACAGGTACCGGCGCTTCGACCGATTCGCCTGTCCTCGGAGCCGACTTCAGCAAGCTCACCAAGGTCAACACCCTCAGCGTGGGCAATGTCAAGGCTGCCACCCTCGACCTCTCGGCCCTTGAAAGCCTGCAGGGCTTCACTTCGTTCAATGGCCAGCTCGAGACCCTCGACTTCAGCAACAATCCCGAACTGAAGACCGTCTCTGTTGCCCAGAACAAGCTCAAGAGCGTCAACATCAGCAAGAATGCCAACCTGACGAGCTTCACCGCCTATACCAACGAGCTCGAGACCCTCGACTTCAGCGCCTGCAATGCACTGGAGGGCATCTATGCCTATGGTAACAAGCTCACCAGTGTCACGCTGCCCGAAAACCCCGAGAACCTTGGTAACATCAACCTGCAGCAGAACGAGCTCACCGCTATCGACCTCAGCAAGCTCACCAAGAAACTTGCGCTCTGCTACTTCAACGACAACAAGCTCACCTCGCTGATCATCCCTGTCGAAGTAGGTACCTTCGAGTCAGAGAACAACCAGATTGCTGAATTCAGCGTATTGGATGCCACCAAGTCGTGCAAGCTGGCCAACAACTGCATGACCATCGCCACCCTGCCTACCAAGCCTGCTGGTCTCAATACCGCAAGCAAGATCAAGAAGTTCACCTACGCTCCTCAGGCCGACCTCGCCGTAGCGGCTGAATACAACGTGGGCGACGTGCTCGACCTCAGCGACCAGCTCACGGCTACCGGCGTGCTCGAGGCTCCCGCCACCACCGTTTACACCCTGATCGGTGTTGCCGGCGACACCATTGCTGCCGAGGCTTACACTATCGACGAGGGCAAGATCACCTTCACACAGGCCCAGGAAGGTCAGGTCTATGTGACCATGACCAACGAGGCATTCCCGCTCTTCACCGGCGACGTGGTGTTCAAGACCACCGCATTCAACGTCTTTACACCCGTAGGCATCGAGACTCTCAGCAATGCTGCTGCCACCTCGCGCCGCTACAACCTGATGGGCGCAGCTGCAGGCAAGGGCGAGAAGGGCTTCGTCATCGAAGGCGGCCGCAAGATGCTGCTTAAGTAAAATCATTAAACAATGTCAAAAACCTTACAACTGGTTGTCGGCTTCATGCTGGCAATCTCAGCTGTACAGGCCCAGCAACGACTCGTCTACGGCACTGTCACCGACATCCACAAGGAACCCCTGGCAGGCGTGACGGTCGTTGTTTCGGGCACCAACAATGGAGTTATCACCGATCAGAATGGCAAGTACGCCATTCGCGTCGGTGATAATGCCAGCACACTCAACTTCTCTATGGTTGGCATGGAGCCCTACAAGGTTTCGGCCAGTGTCGGTAATGTCATCAACGTCATGCTGCGTAGCCAGATCACCGAGCTCGACGAGGCCGTCGTCGTCTCGACCGGTTACCAGCGCATCAGCAAGGAACGCTCCACGGCTTCGTATGCCATGGTCGATTCGGCCAAGCTCACCACGATGATGCACCAGGACCTCACCTCCTCGCTCGAAGGCCAGGTGGCTGGTCTGCGCATCAACGTCAATCCCAACACCGGCGATGGTTCGCCCATCCTGCGCGGTGTGGGCACCTTTGCGAGCAGCATCGGCACCGAGCCCCTTATTGTCATTGATGACATGGTGACCTCGATGTCGCTGTCCGACATCAATCCCAACAACGTCGAATCAATCACAGTGCTCAAGGATGCCGCTGCTTCGTCGATCTATGGCGCCCTGGCGGCCAATGGCGTCATCGTCATCACCACCAAGCAGGCCAAGAGCGACAAGGTGAAGATCTCGCTGAGCGCCGACCTCTACATCTCCACCAAGCCGACCTTCGATGCCATGCATTACGCCTCGACGAGCGACATCATCGACTACGAGACCGAGGTTTACAACAATCGCGTGGCCACCAGCGGTGGTAATGCTTCGCTTTTCAGCTCGTTGGGCAACAACTACTACAGCCCGCTCTACCAGCTCTATCGCGACCAGGCCGAAGGCCGTATCTCGCAGGGCGAAGTCGATGCTACTCTTGCACAATGGCGTGGCAACGACTACTATGAGCAGTATCGCAAATATGCCTGGCAGAGCACCATCAACCAGCGCTACACCCTGAGCCTCGCACAGAAGTCGGGCGAGAACAACCACTTCGCCACCTTCACCTACCAGAAAAGCCGGGGTCGCAGCCTCAACGATGGCAGCAACAGCTTCAATCTTTACGCCAAGAGCAACTACAAGGTGCGTCCCTGGCTCAGCGCAAGGGTCGGCATTGAGGCGCGTCTCAACCGCGCCACCTCGCCCAACGGAAGCTATACCAACTATGCCTTGCAGGAACGCTACGCCCGAATCGTAGATGATCAGGGCAATTGGGTCCTCACACCTTATGCCAATGTGGGAGGCTATGCCGGCAGTGCACCCAATGGCGACGTCGTGCACCGTGCTTCAGAGGTTGAAGGCGCCAAGAGTATGGGCTTCAATGTGCTGCAGTCCCTCGACGAGAGCCTCACCAGGTCGCGACGCACCAGTCTGCGTCCCTTTGCCAGCCTTGAGGCCTCGTTCCTCAAGATGTTCCGCTATCAGGTCATGTACCAGTACGAATGGTCACAAAGCCGCAGCGAGCTCTACGACGAGGCCGACACCTACCTGATGCGTCTCACCCACAACGCGATGATCCGCACCGATGGCGAATGCCTCCTCCCCAACGGAGGACGATGGTTCCAGCAGACCAACAACGCCTATCACCAGACCTTGCGCAACCAGCTCAACTTCGATCATGGCTTCGGAGTCGAGAGGGAACATCTCGTCGATGCCATCGTCGGTTTCGAGCTTCGCGATGTGCGCACTCCACGTCTCATCCAGCAGCTGATGTACGGTTACAATGCCACTGCCCTGAGTTCTGTACGAATGGACTGGAACAGCCTCTACAGCGACGGATGGGAAAGTGCTATTTACGACCAGACCTTGCGCATGGCGGGCCTTGCCACCAGTCAGACCGAAACGCACCATCGCTACGCCTCACTCTACGCCAATGCCGGATATAATCTCAAGAACCGCTACAACGTCACCGGCAGCATCCGTTGGGACGAGGCTGACCTCTTCGGCCTCGATGCCAAGGAGCAGCACCATCCCCTCTGGTCGGTGGGCGCAGGCTGGAACATGACCGAAGAGGCTTGGCTCCGTGACCTCACCTGGCTCGACTACCTCAAGCTGCGTGCCACCTACGGCATCAACGGCAATGTGGACCAGAGTTCGAGCACCTACTTCGTGGCCCGTTACCGTACCCTCAACCAGGATCCCACCGGCACCTCTTACCTTTCTTTCTCCGACGACGACCTGCCCAATCCTGAGTTGCGTTGGGAGCGCACTACGACAACCAATCTTGGCGTGGACTTCCGTGTGTTCCACAGTCACTTGAGCGGTAGCCTGGAGTTCTACAACCGTGTGGGCGAAGACCTGCTGGTCACCAAGTATCTCGATTCGACCCTCGGTGCCACCTCGCGTGTCATCAACAATGGCCGTATGCGCAACCGTGGTCTGGAACTCTCGCTCACTGCACAGCTCCTGCGCACCAGCGACTGGACCTTCTCGGCCTCGATCAATGCAGCCTACAACCGCAACACGATGCTCCATGTCGAGCACAAGTCTTCCGACGTAGCCTCCAACTTCATCACCGCGCCGATGAACTACTTCATCCAAGGCACAAGCTACAACACCCTCTGGGCCTATCGCCTGAGCCGCGTCTCGCATGGCTACCCCATAATCCTCGATGCAGAAGGCAACGAGATGGCTGTGGTCGATGCCGATGGCAATGTCACCTCGGTGACCAACAGCTATACCCTGCGCGAGACCGATGCCCTGGTCAACATGGGTACGCTGACGCCCGTCTACAATGGTTCGTTCTCGCTTAACCTCAAGTGGAAGGGACTCGAGGCCAATGCGCTCTTCATCTTTTCGGGCGGCAACAAGCTGCGTCTCGATGCCACTCCGATGGATTCCTACAGTATCACCACAACGCATATCCTCGATCGCTGGACCCCGTCCGATGCGGCCGATGCCCGCAAGGTGCGACTCTATTCCGACATCCCCACCTCCACCCAGGAGTATGCCTCGACATTCTCGCAGTGGTGGCGCTATAGCGACGAGCAGGTGCGCCGCGCCGACTACGGCAAGCTGCGC
>JAEEUA010000207.1 GCA_016286775.1 Bacteroidales bacterium | reverse complement strand
AGCGTCGAGGATGGCCTGCTTGGCAATCTCGGTGATGCTGTAGGGCTGGCCGTTGGGCAAGGTGCGTCCGCCAGCCGAAAGCACGGCATCGGCCTCCTGTACCTTCTCGAGCATGTTGTAGTACTGGTCCTTCACCACGGCAGTACAGGTGCCGGGATGCAGGGCGTTGATGTTATCCACAATGCGCAGGATGTTCTCCTTGCGTGCCTCGAAGAGTTCGCGGTTGTGGTCGCGGATGATGAACGAGAGGTAGGCTTCCTCCACGGTACCCGACATCGAGGTGAGGTGATAGAATCCCTCGTAGCCCTCGGTGTGCTCGGGACGCTCGTCTTCGGGCAACTGCTCCAGGAACTCCATGGCAAGCAGCGAGGCGTTGATCATCTTGTCCTTTGCGGTGCCGGGATGTACGTTCGAACCCTTGAAGGTGATTCTTGCCGAAGCGGCGTTGAAGTTCTCGAACTCCAGTTCGCCCACTTCGCCGCCATCCATCGTGTAGGCAAAGTCGCAGCCGAAGAGGGGCACGTCGAACTTGTGGGCACCCATGCCAATCTCCTCGTCGGGATTGAAGGCGATGCGCACCTTGCCGTGCTTGATTTCGGGATGCTGGCGCAGGTACATCATGGCAGAGATGATTTCGGCAATGCCAGCCTTGTCGTCGGCGCCGAGCAGGGTGGTGCCGTCGGTGACAATCAGGTCCTCGCCCACGTGGTTGAGCAGTTCGGGAAAGACGCTGGTCTTCATCACGATGCCTGCAGCCTCGTTGAGGACGATGTCCTTGCCGTCGTATTTCTCGATAATGCGGGGCTTCACGTTCTCGCCGCTGGCATCGGGAGCTGTGTCCATGTGGGCAATGAAGCCGATGGTGGGCACCTTCTTGCCTTCGAGGTTGGAGGGAAGGGTGGCGTAGAGATAACCGTTGGCGTCAAGAACCACATCCTCGAAGCCCAGTTCCACGAGTTCGTCGCGCAACTGCTTGGCGAAAACCATCTGTCCGGGTGTGCTTGGAGTCACACCGCTCTCTTCGTTACTCGTCGTGAATACCTTCACGTATTTGATGAATCGTTCAACAAGTTTTTCCATGCTATAACTAAAATTTTCGATGATTAAATGTTTTTACACGAATTATCATCAATTTGCCATAATTCGCGTTAGATAAATAAACGCGAGAAACGTCAAATTATTGTATTCCTTTGTCGAAAAAAGCCGTCAACTGCCCGTCACGATCCGGTAAAGCGTCTTTTCTCCCTTGATCTTGAGGCCCTTCACTTTGGCCAAAGCAGCTTCAGCCTTGTCGCGGCGGATGGCAACGTACGCGCAGTGGTCCATGACGTCGATGCGTCCCAGGTCGGCGCCCGTCAGTCCTCCGTTCTTGGTGAAGAAGCCCACCACGTCGCCCTTCGAAATCTTCTCCTTCTTGCCACGACCGATATAGACGGTCACCATGGGGGCTGGTCCGATGGAATCGGGATGCTTCTTGGTCGAATAGAAGGGCAGCTTAGCAGGGAAATATTCGGGCAGAACTTCTTCCGGCCCGACGATGACGTAGGCTGTGCCCGAAGCTCCGGCACGTGCTGTTCGTCCATTCCGGTGCGTATAGGCTTCCGGACTTTGGGGGAAATGATAGTGGATGATGTGCGAAACGTCCGGCAGGTCGAGTCCGCGGCTCGCCAGGTCGGTGCTGATGAGCACGCTGATGGAGCCGCCGCGCAGTCGGATGATCGACTTGTCGCGCATCTCCTGGTCCAGGCCACCATGATACAGCGCATTCTCGATGCCCTGGTCCGTCAGGTAATGCGAGATGCGTTCGGCTGCTTCCCGATAGTTGGCAAACACAATGGCTTGCTCGGCCGTCCCTCCTTTCTCCTTGCCAAGCAGGCAAAGCAGCAGTTCGTGCAGGGTTTCGAGCTTGTCGGCAATCGGCGACTTCACCTGATAGATTGTCAATCGTTCGGGTTCCTTCTGGTCGCTGCCGAAGTCGAGCTGTGCATAGTTGTGGAAACCCGTCCAGGGCGCAATGGGGATGGCATGGGTGGCCGAGGTGAAGATGCGCTGCCGGATGCCGGTCAAGGTGTCGAGGATGGCATGCATCTCTTCCTCGAAGCCCAGTTCCAGCGATTTGTCGAACTCGTCGATCACCAGGAACGTGAATACTTCCGGCTTGATGTTGCCTCGTTCGATGTGATCCTTCAGGCGGCCTGGAGTTCCGACAATCAGGTACTTGTCCTGTGCCCCCTGTTCGCCAAGGAGCGCCTGGAGCTGCTGTTGTTCGGCACGCGTATCGTGTCCGCCGTAGCAGGCCACACATCGGATTTCGGTATGCAGGCGCTGCCAGACGTCGGCTATCTGCTGGACGAGTTCGCGGCTCGGGGCAATGATGAGCGTCTTCCCTTCGGCTTCCCAGATCGGCAGCAGGAAGGCGAGCGTCTTGCCGCTCCCCGTCGGGGCGAGCAGCAGGATGTCGCGTCCTTCCGGAAAAAGGCTGAGCATTTTTTCCTGCATCTCGTTGAGCGAAGCAAAGCCAAGTGTACCCAAGGCGAGCTGTCGAATGTCTCTATTTTCTGTCATTGCACGGCAATTTTAGCATTTAGATATGCGGATTCGGCGGCAAAGATAGCGATATTTCGACAAAATACAAAATTTTTGATGCAAAATAATCCTTTGAAACGAAAAATGGCCTATCTTTGCGGCATGTATAATAAGATATTGTGCTTGGCTTTTGTCTTTGCTCTTGCCCTGTCGGTCATGGCTGAGGATTTGCAGTCTGTGATCAAATTCTATAAGCCGGACATGAGCAAAGGTTTCATTTTTGTCAGTAAAGTCGATATGACCTTGACCTTGGTCAATAGCCGGGGGAAGGTTGTTGTGACTTATCCGATAGCCTGTGGAATGAATATCGGTCAGAAACGCGTACAGGGCGACCACCGGACACCCGAAGGGTACTTCCTGCTCGAAAAGATACACGATTCGTCCAACTGGGGACATGATTTTCACGATGGAAAAGGTTTCATCAAGCATGCCTATGGACACTATTTCCTGCGTCTGCAGTCCGGATTCCAGGGGATTGGAATTCACGGAACACATGCTCCCAGCAGCATCGGCACAAGAGCGACGGAAGGTTGTATCCGTCTCTATAACGATGACATCGAGGCACTTGGACAAAAGGTGACGGTTGGAATGCCTGTCATCATCGGCCCCGAGGAAGGTGTCTCCAAGCTAATCGCCAGCAATGCCCAGCGTCCCGATCTTCCCTATTGGACCACAGGCGGTTCTCGTCCTGCCAAACCAGCTCCGACGCATGTAGCACAAAAGCGGAAGCCGAAGGTCGTGGATGGCGAGTTGGATATCGACCCCGAACAGGACTTGGTCGAAACTGCGGTCGAAACACCTGCTCAAAAGGCAGCTTCGAAACCAGTTAATAAGGCCACTTCGAAGCCAGCTGAAAAGGCAGTTGCTGCAAAGCCCGTCAAGTCCGAAGCACCTGTCCAGACGACAGCTTCGAAGCAAGTCGAAAAGGCAGAGCCCGTTGGAACTATGGTCAAGAAGCCTGCCAAGGGCCCCGTTTTCGTGAAACATGAGGAGAAGCCAGTTTCAACCCCCTCAAACTCCATTGAACCTGTTATCGAAACATCCAAGGTCGAAACATCCAAGGTCGAAACTCCTGTTGTTGAAACACCCAAGGTCGAAACACCCGTAGTCGAAACACCCAAGGTTGAAATCCCTGTTGTTGAAACACCTATTGTTGAGAAACCTGTTGAATCGACCGATCAGGCTCCACAATACGAGGTCGTTGTCGAGGAGGTTATCCAACCCGATGGAACGGTGAAATATGAAGTCCGTTACGTCAAGAAGTAACTATCGCCTCCCAATCAATTGTTAATTCTTAATTTTAATTGTTAATTATAAACTACAAACGTATGAAAAGAGACAGTCAGATCTTTGACCTGATCGCCGAAGAGCGTCAGCGTCAGATGAAGGGTATTGAGCTTATTGCTTCCGAGAATATCGTCAGCGACGAAGTGCTCGAGGCCATGGGTTCGGTGCTTACCAACAAGTATGCCGAGGGTCTGCCCGGCAAGCGTTATTATGGTGGTTGTGAGGTTGTCGATAAGGTAGAGCAGCTTGCCATCGATCGTCTGAAGGAGATCTTCGGTGCATGCTGGGCCAACGTACAGCCCCACTCTGGTGCACAGGCCAACCAGGCCGTCCTGGCCGCTGTGCTCAATCCTGGCGACACCTTCATGGGTCTCAACCTGGCTCATGGCGGACACCTCTCTCATGGCTCTGCTGTCAACAGCTCGGGTCTCCTTTACAAGCCTGTTGCCTATAACGTGCGCGAAGATACCGGTCGTGTCGATTACGACGAGATGGAGCGTCTCGCCCTCGAGCACAAGCCCAAGCTCATCATCGGTGGTGGTTCAGCCTATAGCCGCGAATGGGACTATGCCCGTATGCGTAAGATTGCCGACGAGGTGGGTGCCATCCTGATGGTCGATATGGCTCATCCCGCTGGTCTCATTGCTGCCGGTCTGCTCGAAAATCCTGTCAAGTATGCCCACATCGTGACCACCACTACCCACAAGTCGCTCCGCGGTCCTCGTGGTGGCGTCATCATGATGGGTGAGGACTTCCCCAATCCCAAGGGTCTCAAGACTCCCAAGGGCGTCGTGAAGATGATGTCTGCTTGCCTCGACAGCTCGGTATTCCCCGGCACCCAGGGCGGTCCATTGGAGCACGTCATTGCTGCCAAGGCCGTTGCCTTCGGCGAGATTCTTCGTCCCGAGTGGAAGGAATATGCCCTTCAGGTCAAGAAGAATGCAGCCGTGTTGGCCGACGAACTCGTGAAGCGTGGCTTCAAGATCATCTCTGGTGGTACTGACAACCACTCGATGCTCGTCGATCTCCGCACCAAGTATCCCGAACTCACTGGCAAGGTGGCTGAGAAGGCACTCGTTGCTGCCGACATCACGGCCAACAAGAACATGGTGCCCTACGATTCCCGTTCGGCATTCCAGACTTCCGGCATTCGTCTCGGCACTCCCGCCATCACCACCCGTGGTGCCAAGGAGGACCTCATGGTGAAGGTTGCCGCTTGGATCGAGGAGGTGCTCAACGATCCCGAGAACGAGGCCGTTATCGCCAAGGTTCGCAGCGAGGTCAATGCCGAAATGGCTAATTATCCCCTCTTCGCGTATTGATTTCTTAAACGCGAATTATCACGAATTTCACATGAATTATTTTTGTAAGGCAGGTCATTTATAGACATTACTGAAAAATTTACGTTAATTCGCGATAATTCGTGTTAAAAATAAAAACAAATCGGGCGTCCCACTTTTCCGTGGGGCGCCCGATTGCATTAGGCTTTGCTCATTAGTTTCGGAACGTGATGGTACCATCGGCCACATCGACGATGATGGGCTGCTGGCGATTGACCTTGCCGCTGATGAGCGTCTTCGAGAGCTGATTGAGTACAAGGTGTTGGATGGCACGCTTGACTGGACGAGCACCGAACTCGGGGTCGTAGCCCTCCTTGGCAAGGAAGCGGCGTGCATCGTCGGTGACACGCAGTTCGATGTCGTTCTGCTTCAACAGGCGATGACAACGATCCAGCTGGATGTCCACAACGCGGCGGATGTCGTCCTCGGTGAGGGCACTGAAGTTCACGATCTCGTCAATACGGTTCAGGAACTCGCGACGGATGGGCTGCATCGGGCGGCCTTCAGCCGTGAGGATGGACTGCTTGCCGTAGAG
>JAEEUA010000019.1 GCA_016286775.1 Bacteroidales bacterium | reverse complement strand
CCGGCCACGGCATCGGTGTGCTGGTGTCCGACAGCCCCTACGGACCCTTCAAGGATCCGCTCGGCAAGCCCCTCGTCTGGCAGCAGGAGCATTGGGAGGACATCGACCCCACCGTCTTCGTCGATGACGACGGCCAGGCCTACATGTACTGGGGCAACCCCCACACCTACTACGTCAAGCTCAACGAGGACATGATCTCGACCAGCGGCGACATCGTGAAGCTCGACTATCACATCGACCACTACCAGGAAGGCCCCTGGTTCTACAAGCGCAACGGCCACTACTACCTCGCCTACGCCTCCACCTGCTGCCCCGAAGCCCTGGGTTATGCCATGAGTGACAGTCCCACCGGCAAATGGGAGTGCAAGGGCTACATCATGCGCCCAACCGAGCGCGACCGCGGCAACCATCCCGGCATCGTGGACTACAAGGGTAAGAGCTACGTGTTCGGCCAGAACTACGACATCATGCACATCGACACCTGGGAGCACCACGAGCGCCGTTCGGTCAGCGGTCAGGAGATCACCTACAATGCCGACGGAACCATCCAGGAAATCCCCTACTGGCTCGACCAGGAACCGATGAAGCAGATCAAGCCGCTTGTTCCCTACTATCGCGTCGAAGCCGAGACGATGGCTTGGGGCAAAGGTCTGAAGAGTGCCAAGATGGGCATCCCCAACACCGGTGTAGTGAAGGATATGCCCTACTCGCCCGGACGCATCAACATGTATATCACCGACATCGACGAAGGCGAATACATCCGCGTGCGCGGTGTTGACTTCGGCTGCGAAGGTGCCAACAAGTTCCTGGCGAGTGTGGCTTCGGCCAAGGGCAGCGGCTCCATCGTGCTGCGCATCGACGGCATCGAAGGACCTGTCATCGGCCGTGCAGCGGTCAAGGCAACCGGTGGCGACGAAAAGTTCAAGACCATCCAGACGAAGATCAGCAACACGGGCGGTGTCCACGACCTCTACCTGCAGTTCGAAGGGCTGAAGGGTACGTTCAATTTCGATTGGTGGCAGTTCCTTCCCTGAGTTTTGCATTTGCCCATCTCTTGAAGGGGGAATTGGGACGCATTTTCCGCCGAATTTTCCGCACACAATCACTCCAAATGTGCAAGTTTGAGCATCGTTAATGCCCAAAATATGCCATTCTGTGCAAAAAAATGCCGAAAATTGTTGGTCAATTCCCCCAAATGCTATACCTTTGCAGCGCTTTTATCAAAGAAGGATAAAGGCATACATTAATAAATAAGTATTATATGAACAAAAAACTACTTTCGGTGCTGTTCGCCTTGATTCCAGGCGCCACACTTTTTGCAGGTGGTCTGACCACCAACACAAACCAGAATGCTGCCTATCTTCGTCAGATGAGCCAAGAGGCCATCATCGACATCACAGGTCTATATATGAATCCCGCAGGCACCGCATTCCTTGCCCCCGGCTATCATTTCAGCCTCAATATCCAAAGCGCCAAGCAGGATCGTGACATCGAGACCACCTTCCCCTTGATGCAGTACAGCCGCAAGAACCCAACCGCTACCCGCCTGTTCCACGGCGAGGCCAACGCCCCCATCATCCCCAGCTTCCAGTTCTCCTATAACTGGGAAAAGTGGAGTGTGAACGCCAACTTCGCCATCGGTGGCGGCGGCGGCAAGTGTGAGTTCGACAACGGTCTGGGAACCTTCGAGAGCATGTATGCTGCCAAGATTTACAGCGAGGTGCTCACCAGCCTCACCAAAGCCATCGCGCCCGTCCTCATGCATCAGGGCCTCGACCAGGCCACAGCCATGACGCAGGCCCAGACCATGGCACAGGGCGCCTACCAGGGCTACAGCATCAACTCCTACCTCAAGGGTCGCCAGTATCACTTCTGCCTCACTTTAGGTGGCACCTACAAGCCTACGGAGGACCTCGCCCTCTTCCTCGGTGCTCGCGCCGTCTATGCCAGCAACAACTACAACGGCTGGGTTGAGGACATCCACGCCTTCTACACCGACCCCATGACCAAGCAACTTGTTGACCAGCAGGTGGCAGGCAGCGAACTTTCGCTCAACGCCGACCAGACCGGCATCGGCTTCACCCCCGTTCTGGGTATCGACTGGCGCATCAACGAGCACTGGAACGTGGCTGCCAAGTACGAGTTCAAGACGCGTCTGCGTGTCGAGAACAAGTCCGAGATGAACGAGTTCACCACTCAGACCGCTGCTTCGAATGCTACCCTCGGCCAGTTTGCCGATGGCACCAAGATTGCCTCCGACGTTCCTTCGCTCCTTACTGCAGGTATTGAATACCGCCCCATCGACGCCGTTCGTCTGCGTGCCGGCTACCACTGGTACGGCGACAAGCAGGCCACCGTCTATGGCAACAAGCAGGACCTCATCGACAACGACACCTGGGAGCTTACTGCAGGTGCCGAGTGGGAGATCAACAAGTGGGTGACCATCAGCGGCGGCTACGTTCGTACCCAGTACGGTCTGAGCGACCAATACATGAACGACCTCTCGTTCACCACCAGCTCGAACAACATGGGCTTCGGTGCTCGCGTTCGCCTCACCAGCAAACTCAACCTCGACCTCGGCTACATGAAGACCTTCTACGAGGACCGCACCGTCGAGACCAAAGATTATCTGGCTCCCGGCCTCACCAAGACCGACGACTACAGCCGCACCAACCGCGTCTTCGGCATTGGCGTCAACTTCGAGTTCTAATCATCCCGAACTGCATTCCCATCCATACAACGAAGCCTTCCCCATCCGGAGAAGGCTTCGTTATTTTATTAAGTAACCAGTCAGAATTAACTATACGTTTTCTTTTTACACGAATTATCGCGAATTTTTCATGAACTATTATTTAGACCACGAATCACACACTTCACGAATCTTTTTATTCTTGTCTCTTTTCTCTCTACAGATTCACCAGATTTATCGGATTTTTTGTTTGACCAAGCCTAAGCCTGAAAGGCTGATAAGACTACAGGCGGGGGTATCACCCCCGTTATACCAGGTCCCAACAAATGAGTGCTGAAGGCACGACAGATCTTTCGCCCTTACAGGGCTTCCGTGTATGTTGGGTGTCCAATGCCGGGGGCTAACACCCCCGTCTGTGTTCTTGTCGCCCCTTCGGGGCTTTCCGTTGCTCCATAAGGTTGCGTCCGAGTGAAGCAAGCAGAATTTTTCCTAATAGTTTGGACCAGACGGATTTTTAAGATTTTTCTGCGGAGCGATTTTCGGCAGGGAAGAATGATTAACCCGAAGGGTGACGGATGTGGAGAGATTGGTAGTGGAAAGCTCGCTTTCAGCTGGCAAGCTCGCCATATACGTCAGTGCTTCATCGGAAGCTCTTCATTCTTTCCTGCCCATTTTTCGCCCTTTCAGAAATCTTCATGAAATCCATTTTTCGCCTTTTCAGAATAAATTCTATTATTCATGATAATTCTTGTTAAAGAAAAACAGTACCTGAATAGTGTTTCTATTCTTAAATAGCCAATAGCCAATAGCCAATTGTTAAGTTTATTTAGCCCTTCGATTCGCCAGCAGTCGAACATACCCCAAGCAGACCACCCAGGCGATGAGGACACCCACGATGTCAGCCACCCAGTCAATCCAGTCGCCCGAACGCATACCGAACGTGCAATAGCGCTGCCCCAGTTCCACCACACCGCCCAGGATCGACGGCAGATAGAGGGCACCGATGCGCAGCCTCCTCGGACGCAGCTCATCGACACGCAAGCCATGCGGGATGGGCGAGAAACGCAGCCCATGCACACGCAGATGGTCCAGCCAGATGGCACCCGCCTGTCCAAAGTACATCACGATGTGTGTCCACTTGTCGATAAACGCCACGTCACTCAGCGGCGTCTCCGGCACAGGCATGAACGAAAGGATCATCACAATGGCAAATATGAACCACGAGAAGGGATAATGCCTCAAATAATATTTCATTTTTTTATTTTTTTCGGGTTTTCGGCGGTTCTTCGGGTTTTCGGGTTTCGGCGTTTCGGGCTTTCTTCGTTATTCCGGTATTCCGGTATCCCGGTATTCCGGTATCCCGGTATTCCGGTATTCCGAAAAGCCGAAAAACCCGAACCCCTAAAACCCCTCAAATCTACTCTCCCTGCTTGATCTGAATCTTCTTGTCGCTCTTCTCAAACGGGCTGGGGTGCTTCTGCGCCAGCTGGCCGATGAAGCCATAGCGGCGACGGACGGGGCGCCACTTATCGGTGGTCGAATGCAAGAAGAGCCAGTCATAGACGCTCTTGAAATAGAAGTAGTGCGACAGCATGCTATGGTTCTGACCGGGCAGCAAGCGGTAGATCAGGCGGGTGGTATCACCCACGGCACGCATGCTGTCCACCACACGCTGCGACGACTCCCACGGCACCTGATGGTCCTCCGTGCCGTGCAGGATGCAGAGGGGCACCTTCAGCAGGTTCTTGTGGTTCGTCTTCTGCGTATCGCCACCGCACAACGCCAGACCGGCAGCCACGCGATGGGGCGAAGCCGCGGCATAGTCGATGGTGCCGAAGCCGCCCATGCTCATGCCCAGCACATAGATGCGCGTCGAGTCGATGGCATAGCGTTCCAGCGCCCAGTCCACCAGTCGGTCGATGCGGTCGGGCTGCCAGCCGCCCGTCGGATGCTGCGGGGCAAGGACATAGGCATCGAGGTTCAGGCCCTTCGAAAGGGCATCGAGTGTACCATAGCGGCGCACCTGCGACAGGTTGTTGCCCCGGAGGCTTGCACCGTGCAGGAAGATCACCAAGGGTTTGCGCACCATTGCCTCCATCAGGTCGCCCTCCTCGCCCCGGATGCTATCGATGACAAGGGGCGGCACCACAGCACTGTCCGGTGGTGCAATCACGGGAGGTACATAGAACCAGAAGTTATAGGCATCTTTCACTGTCCCCCGATGGGCTATCATGCGCTGTGCCGACAGTGTTCCAACCATCATCGGGAATATCATAAGGACAAATAGCGTTAGGCCACACTTTCTCTCGGACGTGACCAAAGAGAACAACGAGCCCGACATTTTCATCAATAATTTCATTTACCTGGTCAAATTTTCAAAAATAGCGGCGCAAAATTAGCAAAAAAAAACGATACGACCAAATTATTCGTCCAAAATTTGTTTAATTCAGCAAATTAATGTATCTTTGCGCCCTATAAACCATAGAGTTGACAAATATGAGCAACAAAATAATGCTAAGTTTCGACACCGAGGAGTACGATGTGCCCCGCGAACACGGCGTCGAAATCCCGATGGACGAATCGATGAAGGTGTCGCGCTACGGCACCACCCGCATCCTCGACTGCCTGAAGGAGTGCGGCGTGCACGCCACCTTCTTCTGCACCACCAACTTCGCAACCCGTGCACCCGAAATCATCCGGCGCATCCTCGACGAAGGGCACGAGGTGGCGTCCCACGGCTGCGACCACTTCCAGCCCAAGCCCGAGCACGTCATCCTTTCCAAGCAGCAGCTCGAAGCCGAGTTCGGCATCCGGGTGAAGGGCTATCGCCAGCCCCGCATGTTCCCCGTCGATCTGCAGGTCCTCAAGCGCGAAGGCTACGTCTATAACGCCTCGCTCAACCCCGCCTTCATCCCCGGTCGCTACATGCACCTCACCACGCCGCGCACCAGCTTCATGGAGGAAGGCATCCTGCAGATACCCGCGTCCGTCTCGCCGTGGCTGCGCATCCCTCTGTTCTGGCTGGCGCTCCACAACTTCCCGCTTTGGCTCTACAAGGCGTTGCTCCATCGCACCGTCCGTCACGACGGCTACTTCAACACCTACTTCCATCCCTGGGAGTTCTTCCCGCTCGGCGAGCATCCCGAATGGAAGCTGCCCTGGATCATCCGCCACCATGCCGGTAGCGACATGTACGAGCGCCTCCGCTCGGTCATCCTCGACTGCAAGTCACGCGGCTACGAGTTCATCACCTATAACGAATTTGCTGAAACAAGGCTCAATCAAAAGTAGGCGTCCAGCCTTTGAGCACAAATGCCGGAGTGCTATAATTCTCGATAATCTTCGCATCCTTCTTTGTCAACTGTCGCGACCAGCGGTGACGCTTTGACGTATCGACAGGTTTGCCTGTGTTGATGTCACAGGTATTGTATTCCATAAAACATGCAGTCTTCCTACCGATGGCACTCCAGCCTTCGGGGATGGTTTGTGCCACCTTGCAGTTGATCAGGACCTGTTCGGCGAAAGGATAGCCCTTGCCGTTATTGTCGGGACAACGCCCCAAATCGACAAGTCGGCCATTGTTGGTCGAGAAGGTACATTCCACAAAGATATCACCATGATTGCCCTGGGTATTGCGAACCCACGTGAACGGGCCGCCATCGTTGCGAAGGTTGCAGCGATAGGCAAATACCGAACCGCGACCCAGGAAGGTATCTCCTCCTCCATCGAGTTCACACTCCTCCATATAGATGGTACCATTGGCTTGAATCGCATCACCCGAACCAATGATATGCACCCTGCGAAGGGCGATACGCTCGCCATTGAGCAGAATGCCCTCGGCTTGTCCACGCATGTCGGTAGCGACAGCTACATCTTCGAGGGTCACATCGTGACAATTATCGAGCATAAAGGCAGCACGGCGCGAAGGGAACGTGCCAGGCCATTCATTGGTCTTCACAGTCATCGGATGCGGATTGAACACCTCGCAATTGGCATAATGCACACGTGTTGTCGTCATGCCAGCACCTTTGATGTGCAGATGTGTCTTGTTGCGCGCATAGACAAGTTCTTCATAATCACCTGCCGCAATATCGATGTAATAATCCTCGCTCGTCGAATCGGGCACATAATCCAGCGCCCCTTGTACCGTGCAGAAGTCTCCCTTGCCCGAAGCATCCACAGTCACGCGATTGCCAGTAGGAGCAGCCTTCTTGGTGCTGAACTTCCAACGAGAGATGCCCTTGAATTCCAGCGAATCGAAGCGGAACACCGAAGCATCGATCTGCACGTTGTAGGTGTGGCCATACTCCAGCATATTGTTGTGGGGATAGATGGTGGCCACGGTATCGTGAACAATGACAGGATAGAAGTGGAAGGCATCGGTGAAACCTCCGATAATCGTGAGTTGATAGTCGGGAGGTGTTGGCTCGGCAGTGCCCGAAGGAGTGCCAGGGCGTGTGTCACGATTGGTAGGCACCCAGGTACGCGCATAGTCGTAAGGAATCTTTGTATAGTCGCAGTCAGGGCCATAGGTGCGCGGCTTTGTCGGACCTGCGGGAATACTCAGGTCAAGGCTATCGACCAGCATTCCCGACTCAGCATCAAAGATACGGATCATACCGCTGTCGCCCAACGTGGGACTCTCGGCAAAGGTGAGCATAAGGTGGGTGTCGGGACAGACATCGACGGCACCATCCTGCGGCATCATTTTCACATTCGAAACAGTCTGTTCTTCACAAGCAGACACCGCCATCCATAGCGGCAGTGCAAAGCATATTAATAATTCATGTGAATTCATAATAATTCGTTGTTATAAAAGAAAACCACAAATCGCACGAATCGACACGAATGAGTGTAGTCGGGACAAAAATAAAAAGATTAGATTCGTGGTTAAAGTTGAAGGGTGAAAGTTCTAACAAAATAATTCGTGATCAATTACATGATAATTCGTGTTAAGGAAAAAGAATATCATTGGGAGGTCATCTCCGTGCCGTCGGAAGGCTTCGACAGCTCGTCGAGGATCTGCGCCTCAGCATCCTGGTCGCCCAGCTTGTGGTAGGCCTCAGCCAGGGCGAAGGCAATGTCGGTGGCAAACGGGGCGTAGAGCGAATCCTTCGACTGCTTCGCCTTCTTGTAGATAGCCTGGAGGCGTCGGGTGGTGTCCTCGAGGTCCATGCCCATCTCCACCTTGCCGCGCAGCAGGGCGAGTTCCTCGAGCTTGCTGTGCTGGCTGCTCACCACGTTCTTGGGCAGCTGCTTCACCTGCACGCTCGAGTTCTTTTCAAGTCGGACAGACAGATGATTGTTCGCATAGTTGATCACCTGCCGTTCCACATCCTTGGTCCAGTAGGCGCGGCCCACGAGCACCACGCAGCAGAGCACCGCAGCAGCGGCAATCCACGGCATCAGACGGCGCGTGAGCGACTTGCGGGGCTTCAGCAGTTTCTCGCCCTTGCCCCGGGCAATCTGCTCGATGGTACGGCGGTCCACCATCTGCATGGCATCCACCAGGCGCTGGCGTCGCTCCTCTCCCACCTCGCGCATCTGCTTGATCATCCGAGCCACGAGGATGGCACGTTCGTGCAGCCGGGCGTTCTCCTTCATTTCTGCACGAAACGCATCCGCATCGGCCTGCGACAGTTGCCCACGCAGGAACTGGGCGATGCGCTCGTCCATCTCAGCCTGCGGGCTAGTCTCCTTGTTCTTGCCAAAAATCTTCATTTTCGTGTAGAATTATTCGTTAAACATTTCGTTGTAGATCTGCTTCATCGCAGCCTCGAACTTGCTCATGCAGCGGCTCTTCATCACCTTGGCGCTGTCGGCCGACTTGTAGCCGAAGCGTTCCGCCAGCTCCTTCATCGAGCAGTCGTCGAAGTAGTAGCCCCAGAGCAGCTTGTCGCACGGGTCGGGCAGGTGCCTCACCACCTCGCGCACGGCAGCCTCCTTGCGCTCCACCAGTCGTGGGTCCTCCTGGGCAAGCACCTCGTTGATGAATGCCTCGTTGAAGTCCGCCACGTCCTGTTCCTCCTCGTTGTCGAGCGCCTTCTGCACCTTGCGATAGTGCTCCTTCAGCTTGTTCTGCACGATGCCGTGGAAATAGGCAGCCAGCGAACGGGGCAGCTCGGCGAGGTGGCCCGACAGAAGCTGTTCGTACAGGGTGAGGAACGCGTCCTGGAAGAGGTCCTCCGCGTCGTCCTCGCTCATTCCCTTTCCTTTGAGCCATCCCAGCGAACTATTGCGCTGCGATTCAGCGAATTCGCTTAGGATGGCAATAGTAGCATTTGGTAATACGATGTCCTTTGCCATAGATAAAAATAATTATCGGGTGCAAAGATACAACTAATTTCCAAAAAATGCAAGGAAATTGATTCGAAAAACGCTGATCAGCGAGAAAATCAGTTGTCGAACAGATAGACGCTGATCGGCTCGTCCGTCTTGCGCAGGTAGTTCATCGCCTCGCCGAAGGCACGCTTGACGGCATCCGACTTGAACGAGAGGCCATAGAAGCGGATGGTCCCGTCCTTCTGCAGCTCACAGGGAGGCACGTCCGACAGCTCGAAGCCCTTGAACGACTGCAGCGTGCACCGGATGTTCTGCTGTGCATCCAAGGTCACCTGCACAGTAGCCAGGCTTTCGCCCGAATTTGTTTTCCCCTGTACGGCTACACCATCTTCCAGAACAGTTACTTCATTCGTGTTGAGGTTCACCTCCACACTGTACTTGCTGCCAGCCCATGCGCTCGTCAGACAGACGAGGGAGGCAACCATCATCAAAAAGAACTTTTTCATTTTTGTTTGATTTGTTAGTAGTTATTGGTTCATGTTCACCTGAATGTGCAGAAAAAGGAACAAAGGTAAACTGTCCGCGCATTCATTTGCAAAAATTTAATTGTGGAATTAGGAAATTTTGGACACGTTCTTGCACGAACTATTTTAAAATAAAATTAAAAAAAATAAAAGATTTTGTCTTCGACAGTTTTCCCCTATCTCCAATGGAAGAAGCACTCTAATGGCCGACAGAGTACTTCCTCTTTTTGCGCAAGTATTGTGACGGCCGTCAGAGTATTTGCTGCGATAGGATGGAGTACTACAACGGGCGACAGAGTTCTCGATGCTTCGGGATGGAGTACGCTTACGGCCGACAGAATACCCGACGCTACAGGATGGAATACTACAACGGGCGACAGAGTACTTGCTACAACTGCGGAAATACTCTCACGGCCGACAGAGTACTTCCGCAATTTGTGCAAGCTTCGTGACAGCCGACAAAGTACCCGATGCTACAGGATGGAATACTCTATCGGCCGTCAGAATACCCGATGCTGCAGGATGGAATACTCTATCGGCCGTCAGAGTACTTGCCACAACGGCGGAAATACTCTCACGGCCGACTTGATTCTTCCTCGGTTGGAGATGGCGCCCTAAGAACACACTAAGCGCTACAGATTCAGCAGATTAACCAGATTAATTAGCTTGTCCAAGCAGAAATCTGTCAAATCATTTCTGTGTGCCCATATTCGGACCTGGATAGTTTTTCTGGGCTTTAGCCCTTTTTCTCCTCATGAAAGTGAGGACTTTTTCTCTTTTGATGAAGACAGCCCATTCGTGAATGGGCGCTATTGAAAAGAGCCACGCAGATGGGAAAGCTCGCTTTCACAAATGCGTGACTCTTACCAATAACTCACGGGACATAGTCCCTGTCTTCATCAAAAGCTTTTTTTTCTAATTCTATCATTCGCGAATTCTTGATAGAAAAAGAGCGTTACTTGATCAGTTTCTTGCCATCGCGGACATAGACGCCCTTGGGCAACGACTGGAGATCGGACTCGGAATCGAGCACCTTCCTGCCGAAGAGGTCGAAGACTCGTCCTTCGCTATCGGCTGGCATGAGGACATCGAGGATGCCGACAGTGGCCTTGTCGAGATCGATGACGAACGGCTCATCGACGCTGCCGACGAAGGCGTCGTCGCTGTAGGTGAGCATCTCGGCTGCCAGGAGCATGTGCGTCTCGTCGTAGAAGTAGAGGCGTACGGTGGCTCCTGTTCCCTCGCCGGGGATTGTCAGGAAGCGCATGCCTTCCTCGACATAGGTGGTTGCCGTGCGACACTCGCTGTCCACGAATGCTGCCAGTTCGCCATCGGTGACTACTTCACCTCCGCGCGTGACGACTGCTATCACGGTCATGTTGCCGGAATAGCTTCCTTCGGGAACTGGCGAGAACATGCTGGCTTCCTTGGCGCGTTTCGGTGCATGACGGCCATCGAGCGAGGTCGAGGTGCCGAAGTGGAACGTCTTCTCGTTGCCGTTGTTGTAGTAGAGATAGCCTCGACCGGGAATAAGGACTTCGAGGTCGCCAAACCATTCGCCGTGGTCGTAAACCGCAAAGGCGTTGTTCGTCTTGACGAGGTCGCCATTCTGCGGAACGGCTTCGGCAAAGGCAGTCTTCACATCGGTCTCGTACGGTGAGGTCAGACCAATCCAGCTCCACTGGTGGTTGAGCTTCACGCTCACCTCGGAGGCCGAATGCGTCAGTCCATCGACTTGCAGGTTCCTGGGGTTGGTGACATTCACCTTGTACATGTCGCCGACCTTCACATTCTTGAGCTGACCTACCCAACGGGTGCCTGCACTGCGGGTGAACGAGCTGATGCCCTTCACCTCGGCGATGGAGCGGTCGGTGCCGAAGATGGATGGTATGGTGCTGTCGAACGGATCGACGAAGAACGAGATCCAGTTCCAGCCGCCATTCAGTTCGAGCGTCTGGGTGGCTGCATCGGTGGCATTCCACTGGACGGGTGCCGTGTGGCTGCCGTGATGTGCATTGACCGAAAAGGCAACGGTTGGAACAGAGCAGAAGACCACAGGATGGTCGATGCCGGTGGCTGCATCCCAGATGCGGAACGTCAGCGGCTCGCCTTCGTTCTCGGGTTCGCCATAGACGGTGAGATAGGTGAAGTAGGTGTCGAACTCGGCATTATAGACGGGATTTGCCTTGCCTACCAGCTTGTCACCTCGGAAGGCGCCCACGATGGAATTGGAGTTGGTGAGCAGCTTGTCGTTCTGCAGCATCTGTCCGGTCATGGTCATCGTCTCGGAGCCTATCTCAACGAAGTCGTAAGCCCACTGCGGCAGCTGGCCCATGATGGTGGCCGTGATGAGCAGCGGCTCGTAGATGCCGCTTTCGCCGACCAGATAGACGATGGTCTCGTACTCGCCGACTGCAGCGCTGGGGCTGAGAGCGAACAGGAGAGAACCTGTCTGGAGCGGCTCGAGCCTATCTGATTCTGAGATATAGACGTTAAGCCAGGTTGGAACATTCTCGAGGTACCACTTCTCGGTGCTCGATCCGTGATTGGTGAACTCAACCGACTCGGCCGAGTTGAACTCCATGCCGCCCTTGGCCAGATGGATGCTGTTCCTGTTCCAGCGCAGGCCGTTCTGACGGATAAAGACGGGCCACGTGATGGGGTCGGAGATGTTGCCATGGCTGTCGGTCACGTTGCGCACAGTGATGTAGGCCGTGGTTCCCTCGATGAGCGAGGCCTGCTCGTTGAGCGTGATGTAGATCTGACGGTCGCTCTGCGTCATGTTGTACTGCAGGGCGGTCTGTCGCTTCATCTCTCGCAGGCCTGGGGCATTGCTGTCCTCGGTGACGGTGGCAGCAAGGGTCTGGCAACGGTTGCCGCTCTTGTCGTCGGTCGAGAAGCGGATGACCTGCTGGCCATACTCGTCGTAGATACCTTCCTCGAAAGGCAGGTAGAGGGCGAGGCCCACATACTTCGACTGGACGGAATCCATGCGGCTGAAGCGGTTCTCGACCAGACGGTTGTCCATCGTGGCGCTCCAGTAGCGCACCTCGTCGATGTTGCCGCGCATCGGGAAGCGTGTCTCGTACTGTGCGACGTTCATGTCGTTGTAGCCGGTGAAGATTCGGCTGGCACCCAACGTGAAGCTCTTGCCCTTCATCGACGGGATGAAGTGCTGGTTGATTTCGGTCAGACGTTCGCCATCGAGATAGATGGCCGAAACTCCTACCCTTCGCACGTTGAGGGCGATGTGGTGCCAGGCACCGTCGAACACGCCCTGCTGGTTGATGACAGCAGCGATGCTGTCGGATACCATCAGCAGCGAACGGGAATCGACGTGATACATGAGGTGCATCGAGCCGTCGGTGGTCGAGAACAGGGTTGCCACGGAATCGGGTTGTTCGGGTTCACCCCGGAACCAGCATTCGAAGGCGTAGTCGCTGGTCTCGTCGTCGTAGAGCGTGCCAGGTGCGAGCATGGTGATGTACTGTCCCTCATCTACACGAGCGGAGTAGTTGACGTTGTCGAGCCACCAGGTGGCCTCCTTGGCATACATGTGACGTCCGAGCACAATGTCGGTGAGCAGGTGGCCGTGGCCCTCGTCCATCTTCCAGCAACCGATGAGGTTGGGTGTGAGCGTGGTGCGGTTCCAGTTGCGCTGCTCGGCAGCCGTCTCGGGATCGCGGGCAATACTCCAGAGCGAGAGGTTCTGGATGGTGCCCTTCAGCTTGCTGCCCACAACGATCTTTCCGAAGCCGGAGTAGGTGCCCACACTCTGGTTGGTGAAGAGCGGGATGGTGCGGTCGGCGCTGAGGGCCAGTGCCGAGAACTTGCCCAGTTCGGCATCGTAGGACCAGGCGATGAAGATCTTCTCGTTCATGGGCACGCGGTTGGCAGCCTGGTAGGTCTTGCCGCGCATAGTGACGCTGATCTGTCCGTTGTCGGTGGTCGAAAGCGAGAAGCTGCCGGCATCGGCGCCGTGCTGCAGGATGGTGCCTGCACTCTGCAACCTTACCCAGAAGTCGCCCGAGAACGACTGCTTGTCGATCGAGATGTTCGCCTCGGTGGAGGCCGTCTCGTCGGCTCCAGTCATCTGGAGGGCGGTCTTCTGCTCGAAGTCCTCGCCGTTGCGGGTGCCCTGGACGATGACACTCATTTCGGGCGAAGTGAGCGGCTGGATGTCCTCGTTGAAGGTGAGATAGATGCTCTCGCCCAGACCGAGCACGCCATCGGCGGGTTCGGGATAGCCGAGCACCTTGGGCTTTGAAAGGTCCTTGATGACAGTCTTCACCTCACTCTCGGCCGTAACCGGAGTATCGCCGAAGTCAGCACGTGTCAATGCCTTGAAGTAATAAGGTCCGTCGGGATAGAGACGCGGGTTGGTGATGTCGAAGCTGATCGACACGTCGTTGACGCCCTCGGGGAGGTATTCGTGCTGGGCATCGACCCGGGTGGTGTCGGTGACCCATCCGTGGAGCAGACGCCAGTCGGGGCTCTCCGAAACGCGGTAGAGCAGGTCAACGCCCTGCAGGCCCTTGAAGTCGCGGTCGAATTCCTTGGCACCGATGGTGAACGAGGCTTCGCTGTTGGTATTGAGCACATCACCACTCGTATAGACGGTGACTGGCGTGGAAGCCTTGGTGAAGGTAACGCTGATGGGCACCACGTCCTCGATGACGGGATAGGTGCCGGTGGGATCACCCTGTACGACGGAACGCAGATAGATCTGCAGGTCGTTGTAGTTGATGATGGCAGGATTGGTCTGCTCGACCAGCAGCTGCACATCGAGCGGATGATCGGCGGGGACGAGGAAAGTGCCTCCGCCCTCCTTGCCTGCTACGAAGATCTTGGCGTTGTTGGGGTTGGAGCCTTCCTTGACGCCAATCTCGAAGTAGCGGTCGTAGCCCGTGGGCGATGCGTTCTGGGCATGGGCCTGGAACACGGCGCGCTGTCCGCCGGGCACATTCACTACCGAAGTCTTGTCGAACCAGAGGTGGGGCTGCTCGACAGCGATGGTCTTCTCGCTGAGCACCGACTTGCCGTCGAAGTATTCGGCAATGACCTCATCCTCGTAGGGAGCGCTGGTGCGGCCGCCACGGGTGCGGAACACGGGACCCCAGTTGTTCTGCGACTTGAGCACATCGACGGTCAGGGCGTCGGTGGGGTCGTCGTCGCGCAAAGTGAAGGAGGTGGTAACGTAGTCATCGCTTGTCCAGGCCTTGAAGTCCTCGGTTTCAGATCCGATAGAAAAACTAGATATTATATAACGCTGGGCAACCCTGATGCCAAGATGAGAAAGAGAACCACCTGTGAGGAAAACATGCACATAACCTCCCTTGGTGTCAATAGTATCGCGGGTAAACGATTTCGAAATGCTTGTTCCTCCCGAAATCGACAAATTGTGATCGGATGTATCGAAATCATCGTTATCCTCGAAATAATGGCCCCTGGATATACTTCTCTTCTTGTCTTCTTCATTGCTTGCAAGGATATTTTTCCAGTTGGCGATGCAATCATTGTAGTACTGCACCTTGTCTTGGTAGAACTTGCCCTTTTCCATATTGTCGGGATAGACTACCCAATAACTGGGCCCCTCATCCGGAGAAGATTCATCCGCAGCCTTGGTATTCCACACATCCTTATCGACATTGCTCGAACCGAACTTCGGGTCTTCGGGCGAGAGTGAAGTATAGTAGAGATTGTGGTCGGTGGCATTGCCCTTCTGTGCCGACGGGTTGCTGACGGTCTGGAGCAGGGAGTTACGCAAACGCTCGAACTCGGGCAGCAGATGGTTCTTGATGTAATAAGTGGTGTAAGTAAAACTTGTCTTGTAACTCTGCGATACAGATGGTTCAATCTCGCAGTTAATAACATATTTACCCTGACCGTCTCGACGAACATCCACGGTACGAGCGTCACCGACTACAAAATTGGTACTCTGGCCTATGAAGAGATCACCCAAAGCTCCCACATATTGGCGAGTACTGTCGGTGCTAACAGACTCGGTAAAGATAGTTTTCTTAACACTATTGTTCCTATAACCATCTCTTAAGGTTATATTCGAGCCTGTTAAATGACGATCGAGGTTATAAATTAGACATAACGCATTTACCGGGAGATAGGTGATCTCGGAACCGAAATTACCTTTGAGTTTCTCTTTTTGGGTATAACCCAAAACCGACCACTCGAGAGTACTTTCAGAGGTGGAACCTTTCTCAATCTTGGCAAACGAATTGCTTCCTGGAGGGTCGCGCAGCACCGTCGACACCATGTCGGGGCCTTCAGTCAAGAAGTCGTTACCCAACGATAGCATACCCAACGTAATATATTTGAAGGTGCCGTTCTGCTCCCAGTCGTAGGTGTGACCATCGACGGTGAACGATAGATTGAGCCCCAGTGTATGCGGAGCCTGGACATTGGGCAGACCCACGCCCCACTCGTAGATGGCCAGACCCAACGAGTCGGTGGTGAGTGAATCGGTAGTGAGTACACGCTCGCCGAGATTTTCATCGGAATATCCTACGGCCACCGAAGCAGAACCTTCGTTGACCACGTGGATAGCTGCACCCACGACAGGCACATGACTTACAATCGTTGAGTCGAGGTTGTCGAAATTACGGTATTCCTCCTGCACCGAAATCTGGAATCGGCTGACTTCGCCCATACGATAGACGGGGTAACCGAAGGAATAATCGATCTTGCCGTTCTTCTGCTGATAGAGAGGAACGGGGATGGTGTCGGTGCCCTCAAGGGGTACAAAGTTGTAGAGGCTGTCGCCGAAAACACCAATACTCCTGCGGTCGTAGCGTAGGTCTTTCACCTCGATGATAGGCGGAGCCTGGTAGCTGCGCACGAACGGCAGGTTGTAGCGATACTCCTTGTCCTGCAGGCTATCGTAGGACGTATAGAAGACGGTTGGATCGGGGTTCAAGTAAGGAAGTTTATCGAACGTGATATTCTTGTTCGTTGGCACGACGATGCTCTCGACGCGATAGCGCACGGGAGGCACCAGGATGGAGAACTCACCCGTCACCGAGTCGGTGGTGATCACCACACGGTTGGTGGCATCGTTGCTCCTGCCGCCTGTGATATAGGCACGACTGTTCACATCCTTCGTAGCACTCTCAACCATGCGCGGCTGCTCGTTATACTCCTGTACGGGCACACCGGCTTCGTTGAGGCGTGTCACCACATTGAGCGAGCGAGTGGAGCTGAGTGTCACCACAGCCTGTCCGATGTTGTTCTTGCTGAGTCCGAGGCCGAGGTCCTTGCCCTTCTCCTCCGAGCCGCCGCAGATGCGTCCGCTGATGTTCACCAGCGTCTGGTCGGTGAAGAGCAGTCCGCTGATGCTGTCCTCGACGAGCCAGGTGGTGCCCAGCTGGTTGGGATCGGCGGGATAGCGACCGCCGTTGAGGAAGGTGTGTCCGTCCTTGGCAGCATGCAGGTAGTGGTTGCCGATGGGCACACTGAGCGTGAAGTTGCCGTTCACATCCGAAACGACCTCCTTGCCGCCACGTTTGGCAGTGACTCCGTCGATGAAGAATTTCACGCCCTCGACAGGATAGTCGGTGCCCTCGTACATCACGCGTCCCTTGACGGGGAAGCTGCTCACGTCGGTGAAGTTGACACCATCGTGGACGAGCGACGTACCGCTGATGAAGACGGTCTGGAAATGGTCCTCGAACTCATGGAGTCCCATCGTGGGGCGCACCACATAGTTGGTGCCATCGCCCTTGAACGGGATGCCCTTGATGACGTAGTTACCCTGCGAGTTGGTGATGCCATAGAGGCCCAGATAGTCAATCGGGACGACACTGGCGGTGGTGTAGGTACCGTTCTTCAAGAGGCCGTGCCACTCGTTACGGCGTCCGTTGGTCGAACTGTAGTCGTACGCCGTTCGCTGGTTCGGAACGTTCTCGTCGAGGTTCCAATACATTTGCAGGCCGGCCTCGGTGCCGATGAGCGGATGGTCGTAGTTGCCCAGCAGGTCATCGTCGGAAAGGTAGCGGCTCCAGATCCTTATCTCGTCGAAATAGCCGAGGAAGGCATTATCGAGCGAATTGTTCACATCGGTGCCGAAGCAGATGCTGGCACTGTCGGACGAAACAGAAATGGGGATGGTGTATTCCGTCTGGAAGGTCTTGACCTGTCTGTCGGCATCAATCAGGCGTACCGACCAGCCCTTGGCATTGCATCCGAAGGTGAAATGATAGTAGCGGTCGGCCTCGATGGTGAGATTGGTTTCCACCGTCGAGCGATTGGGCTTGCGCAACAGGAGGCTGTAGGTGCCATCGGCGTTCAACCTGGCCATGAGGCTGCAAGCGTCCTCCATCTCACAAATCATCGGCATGAGGTCGCCCTTGTAACCGATATAGTCGGCTATTCCTTCGTCGATTCTTGCCCAGAACTGCGTGGTGAATCCGCCAGGACTTTCGTACAAATGCCGGAAATCGTCGGCGGGACGCGTGATCTGGAGGCCTGCTCCAAGGTTGCTCACACGCATAGCATAGTACTGCGTGCGTGCCTCCTCGCTGTCGCCGTCGTTCTTCGTCATGCGCACCTTCACGCCCTCGACGGCCTGGCCTGTGCCATAGACGATGCGGCCCGAAACGGTTCCGGTGCTCTGGCTGAAGCCTACGTCGTTGAGCGAAATACGGCTGCTCATCTCACCCGTCTCGGTGATGAAGCACGAGGTGACGCGGTATTCGTAGTAGCTGCCGGCCTGCACATTCTTGTCGCTGTAGGCGAAGAAGGTGCCCACGCCGTTCATCTCGTAGATCTTCTGGAAGGCATCGTTGGTGCCCAAGAGCCGGCGCTCGATGGTATAGTCAACCGTCTGGTCGCTGTTGATCTCGCTCTCCCAGCTCAGTCTTACCTCTCCCGCATACAGTCCCTTCGAGGCGCCGAACGTCTTGACGCAGCTGCCGCCGAGGATCTTGGCATTGGCCTCCTCGGCAAAGACGGTATCGACGAGGGCTATATCCACCTTATAATAGTGGGGCTGCTCCTTGTCGAGCACGTCTTCGATGACATGGGTATAGGTGTGGCGCAGCTTGCTCGATTCATCGACGGTGGCTAGCTTCTCCCAGCTTGCCTCGGGATCGAGACGGTGCCAGACGGTGAAGGCCGTGGAGCCGGTCTTGATGCGCGAGTGGCTCCATTTCAGCTTCACACGGTCGGCGCCCGATTCGGCCTCGAGGTCGATGGGGAACTCGCGGACGACGCGTTCCTCGACCTTAGCCATCAGGTCGCTGATGGGTTGCTTGGGAGTACCCCAGGCGTCGCGCGAGAAGCACACCTCATAGACGTAGGTGAGGTTGGCGTCATCGACCACGTCGGTATAGGTAATCTGGTCGAACGGGCAGGAGGCCACCAGCTTGCGCGTGCTTTCGCCCTGCTCCTTGGCATAGCGGAAGATGTACCACTTGCCATCCTTGAAGCCGTTGCGACCGGACTCCGACATGGGATACCACCTCAGCTTGAAGCTCTTCGACCACATGTCGGGCGTAGCATCGACCATGTCGGGATAGTAGCAGCCCGGTATGACGATCTCCTCGGGCTCGCTGTAGAGACACGTCTTGACACGTGAAGCCCCGGTACCCAGTTCCTCTTTCTCGCAATAGTCGAAGATCTTGGTATCGTAATGGCCTCCTTCGTGCACAAAGTTGCGAAGAGTGTAGGTATTGTAGGCCTCCTCGTCATAGACGAAGTTGTGAGCATCGATGTCGATGCCGCCGGTGAAATAGACGACAATCTCTTCGCGGTTGCTCACCATGGGGCTCAGCACCAAGCTGTCGCGGCCAGCCGTCTCGGCAGCTACAGGATAAACGCCGAAATCGCCAGTCTTCGATGCAGGAAGCTGCTCGTCGGAATGGAAGATATAGTAGCGATGGAAATCGTAGTGGTCGTGCAGATTGAGAGCAGTCTTTACCTCGTCAGCTTCGGCATGCTGGCCGGTCTTGACATTGCAGAAATTCTTATTCTTCCAGATGTCATCCAGGTATTTGTACGCATCATAGTTGTCGTATTGCTTCCATTCCGGCCTTTGGGCCGTAATACTGGCCTTGCCATCCTTGGGACGCGATACCGTGAAGTTCCTCCAATTGGGCAGACCATGCTTCGTGGTATAGCTGAAGTCGGGCAACTCGGCAACCAGCGAGAGCGGCTTGTCGTAGGTGCCGTTGTTGTCGGTATCCCAAAAGCCTTTCAGCCTGATTGAGGATACGCCCAGCTTGACGGTCTTCTGCGTGAAGAACACACGTACGATCTCCATGGCGATGTCGCCCTCCTCCTCGAAATAGAGGGGCTTGAGGGTGACGTACTCCGACTTCGTGTCGCTGAACTTGATCTCATCATTGCCGAAGCCCGGTTTAAGCCCGTCGCCATCGACACCCTTGAGCGATACGATCTCGATGTCCACCGATTCCTGGCCCATGAAATTCGACATCACCGTGGCCGTCGAAAGGTAAAGCTTCGAGGGATAGAGCACATCGTTGATGCCGCTATAGTTGATGAAGGGTATCTTCAGATCGACGTAAGGCTGCACCGGACTCACATCGCTATAGCTGACCATCTCGAAGTAGAACTCGATGTTGTCGTTGTCGTCGGCCTTCACGGCAGCGGGAAGGGACGCCAGCACCAGCGTCAGCAATAAGAACAGTTTGGTTGGTTTCATATTTGGATATGCCTTTTGTTTGCGTTTTTATTCAATTTCCAATTCCCAATTGTTAATTGTTCTACTTCACTACCTTCTTTCCATTCCGGATATAGACACCCTTGGGCAGGTGGCCGTTCTGAGCATTCTCGTCGATGCGGCGACCCAGCACGTCGAAGACGTAGCCTTCGTCACCCGAACGATCGGAGCCGATGGCCTCGAGCGAGGTGGGCTGGCCCAGACGGATGATGAGCGGCATGGTCACCGTACCGATCATCTTGTTGTCGGCGTAGGTCTCGCTGACGTCGGTGGTGTAGATCTGTCCGTCGAGGGCGACATAGACCTCCACCTGTCCACCACCCTGGCCGGGGATGTTGAGGTATCGGAGCGACTCCTCGTCGGCCCTCGTAGAGGCGAATCGGCATTCGCCATCGACAAAGACAGCCACCTCGCCATCGCTGACGATTCCACCGTCCTTGCGCACTTCGGCCACCATGGTCATGCTGTTGGGGTACTTGCCCGGGATGACCGTTCCGAAGGCACCGGCAGGCTCATCGGAAGTCTGGCGGACTCTCCTGCCCGAGTAGGACGACTGGGAAGGATAGCGGAACGTCTTGCCGGCCGCAGCCTGCGAGAAGTAGAGGTAACCCTGTCCCGGCGTGATGGCATCGAGCGAACCACGCCAGCGATTGTTCACATAGGTATTGAAGCCCTCCAGGCCCTTCACCATGTCGCCCTCTTCGGGGGCGAGGTCGGCAAAGGCATCGTCGCTACTGAGGACGTTCGACGAATTGACGCCGATCCAGTTCCAGCCATGCTTGATGGCAACCGGATAATCCTGCGGGTTGATGATGGCGCCGATGAACGGCACTTGGGTCAATGAATACCTATCGTAGCCGGCTTTGAAAATCTTGTAGAGCTGACCGACGCCGAGTGTCTGCAGGTTGCCCTGCCACTGGCCATCGGCAAACGTAGTATAGCCGTCGGCACCCACGATGCGGTCGCTTTCGAGCGGCTCGGCAAAGATCGTGGAAATCTGAGGATCGACTGGAACGACGTAGATCGACGACCAGTTCCATCCGCCCTGGAGCGTCAGGTTCTGCATGGCCTCGTGGGAGGCTTCCCAGATGACGGGCTCGGTGAACGAACCGATCGACTTGTCCTTCTGGATGACGTAGGGTTCGGGCGTGAGGACCACCGGATAGATGGTGCCCGTCGAGCCATCCCATATCTTGAACTGCACGGGCTTGGCCTGGTCGGCATCGTTGCAATGGATGGTGAGCAGGACGAACCAGGTGTCGTAGTTCTGGTTGTAGATGGGGGAATTAGCACCCACACAGGCGTCGCCTACAAAGGCACCCAGCAGGGAGTTCTTATCGAGAATCCGTCCATCGACCTTCAGCTGGCCGATCATGTTCATCACATTGCTGGTGTTGGCGTTGGGGTACCAATCGGGCAACATGGCCTCGATGGAGACGTCGAGCGGAAGGGGTTCGTAGATGCCATCCTCGCTGACGAGGTAGATCACGTCGGTATAGTGGCCGATGGGGAGAGCCGGATCGAGCTTGAAGCTGATGGTCTGCTTTCCTTCGCCGGGGTTGAGAGTACCCTGCAGCTTGTCGGGGATGAGCCAGGCCGGCACATGGGCGATGAACCAGGGCTGTGGCGTTCCGCTCAGGTTGTGGATGGAGGCCGACAAGTCCCCAGTACGGCTGATGCTGTAATAGGAGAGCGACCTGTCGTCCCAACCGATCGGATTCTGGTTGACCAGCGAGGTCCAGCTGATGGGGTCGCAGTAGTTATCGTGCTCGTCATAGACTTCGCGCACGGTGACGGTCACCTGCTGGCCGTTGATGTCCTTCAGGGCATCGGTCAGCTCGAGGTAGATCTCGCGTTCGTTCTTCGTCATCCTGAAGCGCCAGCTGCTGTTGGCGGGAGCCTCCTTGAGGCTGGGTGCGCTCGCGGCAGCCGACACGTTCTGGGCCGTCAGGTCGATCTGATGCCCGCTGTGGTTGTTGAGCGAGAACGCGGTGACAACCTGGTTGTATTCGTCGTAGCTGCTTGCCTCGAAGGGCAGATAGACGGCGAGTCCCTCCTCCTTGGCCTCGATGGTATCGACGCGCTCGTAGATGCGGTTGGCGAGGAGCTCCTGGCTCAGGGTGGCGCGCCAGTATCTCAGCTCGTCGATGTCACCGCGGAACTTGTTGCCCAGGGCGACGAACTTGCCCACGAGTGTCGGCACGTTGGCCGAAGCGACTTCGGCAATCCGTTCGCCGTCGATCGAGATGCTGGTCATACCGAAGCGGAGCACGTTCAGCGCCAGATGGTGCCACTGGCCGTCGAAGTAGTCGGCCGTGCCAATGGAGGTGGTACGTTCTCCTGCAACCAACTGCAGGCGGCCGTTGGCTGTATGGACAAAGGCAAGCGAGTCCTTCGAATTCTGCGAACCGGCTTCGAGCAGACGGATATTGGACGTCTGCCCCTTCTCGCCACGGAACCAGAGTTCCAGGGCGTAGTTAGCCGTCTCGTCCTCGTAGAGGGTGCCGGGCGAGCGGAACGTAAGCTTGGAGGTGCCGTCGAAGTGGGCAGCCTCGTTCTTGTTGTGCAGATACCACAGGGCATCCTTGGCAATCAGATGGCGGCTGCGAACCAGGTCGCGGACCACATCGCCGTGGCCTTCGTCCATCTTCCAATAGCCAATCAGACCACGCGAAGTGGCTGTGCGGGTGAAGTTGCGCTCCTGCAGGGCATCGGCCATGGTACGCGACACATCCCAGAGCGTCATGTTCTGGATGGTGCCCGTAAGTCGGAGACCGATGGCCAGGCGACCCTCGGCGTTGTACTGAGGCACGAGGAGGCCGTCGAAGAGCGGGATGGTAGCGTCATCCGCCGCAGCCTGGGCGGCGAAGGTGCTCTGATAGGGATTATAGTTGTAGCTGTAGCTGAGGAACGTCTTGGTTCCGTCGAGCGGCAGGCTGTTCTGGCTGGTGAACTTCAAGCCGTTGATAGTGACCTCAAGGTGTCCGGCCTTGTCCACGCCGAGCCTGAAGCTGTGGTTGCCCTCCCCGTGCTTGAGGATGGTACCCTCGCTGCGCAGGCGCAGCCACATCTCGCCAGCAAAAGGCTGGTTGTGGAGGTTGATCGAAGCCTCGGTCGAAGCCGTCAGGTCGGCGCCGCTCATCTGCAGGGCGGTACCCTGCTCGTAGGAAACGCCGTTCTTCACGCCCTTGACGATGATGCTGTAGTCCGGGTCGGCCACCTCGCGGATGTCCTCGTTGAAGCGGAGCGAAAGCATCTCACCGATGTCGAGTATGCCGTCGGCCGGTTCGGGCAGGCCGAGGATCTGGGGCTTGGCCACATCCTTGGCCACGGCCAGCTCGTCGCTATAGGTGCTGACCGGGGTATCGCCATACTCGCAATAGGTCTCGGCGCGGAAGTAATAGTGTCCGTCTGGGAAGTCGATGGTGTTGCGCATCGGGAGCTTGTAGGTAAGCTCGGCAACATCCTCGGGCAGGTATTCCAGCTCGGTGTTCTCGGGGTCGCAGGTCCACTCCTTGAGCACATTCCAGTCGGGTTGGTCTTCATACCTGCTGAGCAGGCGGATGCCCAGAAGGCCGCGATACTGGCGATTGAAGTCCTTCAAGGTCAGCACAAGCGTGGTGTCGCTGTTGCAGTTGATGGTCTGCGTGGAGAGGATGAGCTCGATGGGCGAACTGGTAGGCGTGTAGGTGACGCTGATGGGCACCACGCTCTGCAGCACACCGTACTTGCTGGTCTCGTCGGCCTGCGACTGGGCACGCATGTAGATGCCCACATTCTTGTATTCAAGCACCTCCAGGTTGGTCTGCTCGAAACTCATGTCGAGGTCGAGCGTCTTGCCGGCAGGCACGAGGAAGGTTCCTCCACCCCGCTTGCCATCGACAGTGATAAGAGCGCCATTGACATTGGTCGAATCCACCACGCCAATGATGAAGTAACGGTCGTAGGTGGTGGTGCCGTCGTTCTGAAGGTGCATGGTGAAGTGGGCCTTCTGGCCGTTGGGCACATTGCTCACGCTGTACTTGTCAAACGAGAGGTGTGGCGCATCCACCGGCACGGTAGCCTCGGAGATGACCGTTCCCTTGTTGTAGTACTTGGTCACCACCTCGCCCTCGTAGGGCGAAGAGGTCACGCCGCCGCGTGTGCGGAAAATGGGACCGTAGCCATTGGGGGAAGACAGCACATCCACACTGAGTGCATCGGTCGGGTCTTTGTCGTAAAGCGAATAGGATACAGTTTTCCCTTTTGCGTCAGTATCGATATTGTTAGTATATATCGTGAGCCCGGATTTTACAATTTTATAGGAAACATTTCCAGGTTCAGAGTGTGTCACATTATTTTCCTTGTCAGTAGTGGAAATATAATAGATTTCATTCTTGCCTTCGAAACCTCCGCCGGAACTTTCGAACTCACCCTCTGAGTAAGAGACAGGGGCTCCAGCGCTCACCGACAGATTTCGCTCGAGCTTGTTCAGGCGAATTGCTTCCACCTTGTCCTTCTCGTTTTCGCGCAAGACATTCCTCCATTTCTCAATATTGACGGTATAGAAAAGCACCATGTCCTGCAACGCCTCCTTCGAATTCTTGGGCCAGATGGCAGTATAGGACGGGCCAGCACTTATGTGATTGTCGTCGGATGCCTGGTCACCCCAGATTGTCTGGTCATTATTAAGAGAACCGAAACGCGGATCGGCGGGGTCAAGTGTGGTGAGATAGATGATATGGTCGGTTTGATTTCCAGCATTTATCATCGATGTCAGCTCTTCGGAGGACACCACGGTGAAAAGCTTACTGCGATAGTCTTCCATCTGCGGAATAAGTGTATTCTCCACATGATCCGCAGTATAGATGAAACGTGAAGCAATATCGTTGCTGAATGATTTATCCTCAACACGGTCGATGATATAATGTCCCTGCTTGTCTTTTCCGACAACGATGCTTTCTACATCTCCAATGATGACATTGTTGCTTGACCCAAAGAAAAGATCGTCAGAAGCTCCAACGAAATCGGGCAGATCACTTGTCGTAATATCTTGGCTATAGGCAGTAGTCCATGAAAAATCAAAGAACGGACCTGCTTCTTCTACGCCATAGAAGGTACCTAAATTAGATTCAATTTTCTGATTAAATCTATCATACACTGTGCGGTCGAGCTCGGACTCTGCCTCAAAAAGCTTTTTCTCTTCAAAAGCATCCTTGTATTCTTTCGAGTTCTTCACTGCATCCATAGTGAGGGATTCTCCATTGGCGGCAAGAGCCTTAAAGGCAACACCTAAAGCCTTTTCAATAGCCCTTTCCACACCCTCGGTACTCAGCATATAATGTTCTCTTGCACTCATAACCTTCACGGGGTTTGCACCCAGATCTGGTGGATTTGAAGTAACCTGATTCTCAATAATACGCAGTTGAGCTGCGCACATCCTGATGACTGTTCCCTTTTGAATATCATGCGTGCTTCCGATCAC
>JAEEUA010000018.1 GCA_016286775.1 Bacteroidales bacterium | reverse complement strand
TTTCGAACTGCCCCTTCCTGCCTGCTTCAAGCTGTAGGAGATGAAGACACCCTGACGAAGGAACTATGAAGAAGAGACAGAAAACAAGGCCGTCGGTCTTCGTTTCGCTGATTCCCGTCGTGCTGCTGGTCGGGCTGCTCAGCTATTGCATCACCATCTTTGGCGACGGGATGCTGAGCGGACCTTCGCAGCTGGTGCTGATGCTGTGTACGGGAGTTGCGGTGTTCATCTCGCTCGTGTTCTACGGGCTGACGTGGCAGGAGCTTGAGAATGCCATGGTGATCAGCATCAGCCGAACGATGTCGGCCAACCTCATCCTGCTGATGGTGGGCGGCCTGTGCGGCACCTGGATGCATTCGGGGGTGATACCGACGATGATCTACTACGGACTGGAAGTGATTTCAGCGCGCTGGCTGCTGATCACGTCGTGTGTGCTCTGTGCACTGGTCAGCATCTGCATCGGCAGCAGCTGGACGACGATAGCCACCATTGGCGTGGGACTGATGGGCATCGGCAGAACGCTGGGACTGGAAGACGGCTGGGTGGCGGGTGCCATCATCTCGGGCGCCTATTTCGGCGACAAGATGTCGCCATTGAGCGAGACAACGAACCTGGCTTCGAGCATCTCCGACGTGCCGCTGTTCACCCATATCCGGAATCTTCTCTTCACAACTGCTCCGACACTTCTGATCACATTGGTCATCTTCGTCGTTGCAGGCCTTATCGAGGGGGGAGCAGTTGAATCGACCGACAACACGGCTCTTGAGATGCAGCAGCATCTGAAGAATACCTTCCCCATCACGCTCTGGCTGCTCGCCCTTCCCCTCCTGGTATTTTTGCTCATCTACCGGGGACTGGCTGCCACGGCTGTGCTGTTCATCGGCATGGTGGCAGGCGGCATCATCGTCTGCTTCACGCAAGGTTTCGACTTCGCCATCGAATGTGCATTCGGCGAGGTGGGGTATGTCACGGGAGTCACTACCATCGATTCGCTGACCTGTACGCGTGGCATGGGCGGCATGCTCTACACCATCTGGCTCATCCTCTGCAGCATGTGCTTTGGCGGCGTGATGGAACGAAGCGGCATGCTGGAGTCAATCACCGAATCGCTGCTGAAGGTCATCAAGGGACGCACCAGCGCTGTTGCGACGACCTGCCTTTCGAGCCTTTTCCTCAATGCCACGACGGGAGACCAGATCATCTCGATCGTCCTGCCCAGCAAGATGTATGGTTCGACATTTGACAAGCTGCGACTGCCGCGCAAGCTGATGAGCCGTTCGCTGGAGGATGGAGGCACCGTGACTTCGGTGCTTGTGCCGTGGAACTCGTGCGGCATGACGCAATCGACGGTGCTGGGTGTCGCCACAACCATCTATGCCCCCTATACGTTCTTCTGCTGGATTTCGCCGCTGATGTCCATCACGGCAGCCTGTGTCAAGCAGTACATCCTGAAGAGTCCGGACAAGGAGAGCGACTTCGTCACCATTACCGGACAGGCGGGAGAGGACGGGAAGGAAAACTGAGGTTTCCGAGTTTCGGGATGCCGGGATGCCGGGATTTCGGAATTACGGAATACCGGGATTACGGAATACCGGGATACCGGAATACCGGAATCACGGAACATCGGAATTTCGGGATTTCGACTTTTCGGGATTTCGAAGAAAACATAAAAACATTATATGAAGAAATATCTGAAGGAATATTGGCCGTATCTGCTGGCGTTGCTGCCGGTGATGTTGCTGCGTGACTTTTCGCCGGCGACGGAACTGCGCTACGTCAGCCTGGCGACAGAACTGATCAACGAACATCACTTCTTCTGCCTCACCTGGCAGGGGGAGGAGTTCCCCTATATCATGCCGCTCTACGTATGGCTGATAGCGCTGCTGAAGGTCGTGTTCGGGCATCATTATATGCTCACAATCACGCTGCTCTTCTCGTTCATCCCCTCGATAGTCATTCTGGCCATCATGAACCGATGGGTGGAGAAATACGATGCGCAAAGCTTCCGACTGAAGGATGGAAGCCAGTCGAGAATGCTGGCATCCATCATGCTCTTCACTTGCGGCATGCAGCTTGCCATGTCGTTCTTCGTAAGCCCCGACATGTTGTTCGCAATGTGGATTGTGGCAGCACTCTATACCTTCTGGCGACTGATCATGGACCAGGGGTCCTACGGATTGTCGAAGGATATCAAGAAACGCAAGCACCTGCAATGGCGCTTCGGCCTTTATGTCTTCCTGGCTGTCTTCACGAAGGGGCCCTTGGGTTTCATCATCCCGTTTGTGAGCACCACGCTTTACCTCTTGTTCAGTGGCAAGATTCGTCGTTGGACCTATGCGTGGAACTGGAGGGGCTGGATTGTCTTCGTTGGCCTGATGAGCATCTGGCTCTATCTGACCTATCTGGAGGGAGGTGTCGAATGGCTCGACAAGATGATGCTGGAATCGCCTTTGGCCAAGTTCCTGCATCCCGAACATCACGACCGTCCCTGGTTCTATTACCTTCTTTCGCTGTGGGCAGATACCCTGCCCTGGGGTCCCTTGTGCATCGTCGTGATTGTCATTTCCCTGATTCGGCGCATTCATCATCGGGAATTCCGTTGGAACCGATTCTTCGGCTCTTCGTTACAGAATTTCTTTGCGATGGTGGTCTTCGTTTCACTGGTGTACTTCTCGGCCCAAAAGATGAAGCTCGACGTGAACATGCTTCCTGCCTATCCGTTCCTTGTCTATCTGGGCGTGATGCAGCTCGAACAGTGGCGATGGCCCGTGCGTATGAACTGGCCGATGATCTGGGTGTGCCGCATCGTGCTGCTGGTGGTGTTTGTCGGTGGCTGTCTGTGTCCCTGGCTGAACACGAAGACCTGCTACGGCCGAATCTGCTACCATGCCAACGAGCTGCAGCGCGAGCTGAAGACCGAGAAGTTCTATGTCTATAAGGTCCGTCGTCCTACGGGAATGGATGTCTATCTGCACGAGGATCCGATCGAGACGACTCCCGAGGATATTGCCGAAGGCAAGCTAAAGAACACGCTTCTGATCATGAAGGAATATCGGCTCGACCGTCTCAAGCGTAATCTGGACGAGCTGGGTGTCCCTGCTGAGAAACAGGGAGAGGTGATTGACGAGCTGGGGGATTATATTATAGTGCGGTTCAGGTAGGAGTTTGCTGCCTGGGATGGCGACAACAGGCATGGAGGGGCAGCCATAGATGGCTGCGACAGGAACACGAAGGGGCAGCCAAACTTGGCTGCGACTTTGACAAATGGGAAAGGGGGGTCATCACAATCGGGCATCGATTGTGATGATTTGTTTTGTGTAGGGGTGCTCAAAGGTGATGCTTGCGGCGTGGAGCATGAGGCGGGGGGTGGTTGTTTTTGGGGGTGCTGTGGTCTTGCGGAGGGAGGCGTCCGTGGTGTTGCGGAGGGCGGTGTCCAGGATGTCGTAAAGCTGGTCGCCAACGATGGGATGATCCAGGCCGAATGGGGAGGCACAATGCACACGAAGTTGATGGGTGCGGCCGGTGAGGGGATAGAGCGAAACGAGCGTTTCGTCGGTAGGGATTGGCTCATCGCCCCATTTGGCTTTGATGATTTCGGAATGGTCGGCAGGGATTGGCTCGTCGCCCCATTTTCCGTCGATGATTTCGTAATAGGTGATGGCTTCCTTGCCGAACTGAAAATCCACGACCTGTCGGGGACGATCGTCGGGATTGACTGACAGGGGGAGGGAGATGATTCCGCATCGGCTCTTCAGTTTTCCCTTGAGCCTTGCCACATAGCGCTTTTGAAGATTCTTTTCGACGAATAGCAGATTCAGCGCCTTGAATGTTTGCGCATCTTTCGCTGCCAGGAGGATGCCGCTGGTGGCCTGGTCGAGGCGATGTACGAGCATGGGACCTTTGACGTCGGGATACATCCGATGGAGCATTGTCTCAACATTGGGTTGCGAAAGGTCCTTGGCAGGCACACTTAAAAGCCCTGAAGGCTTGTGGACGGCAACCAGATAGTCATCGTCGTAGAGGACGCGAAGGTCTTCGGCATTCGTAGAGGAAGGTGTTGAAGGAATGGCTTCGGCTAACGAAGGAATCATGTAGCGCAGGATGGGCGAACACTTTTCGATGCAGGAGGGATAGAAGTGTCCGTGAATGCGCTGGATGCCAGCAGGGGAGGAGCCATACCAGAATTCGGCAATCTGTAGCGGCCGGAGACGATGCTCATAGGCAAATTGGAGGAGGCGAGGGGCTGCACATTCGCCCGTTCCTCCGGGAGGAAGTCCACGCCTGGCATCGGCAAAGATATCCATGACGTTGCGATAGATGCCCGACGGGTTGAGGAAATTGAAATGAGAAAAGATCTCACGCTGCAGGGCGATGCTCAATTGTCGTCGCTCTGCCTTCAGACGCTTGACCCTGGAGGGAGCCAGCGAATCGGAAGAGGCGAGTTCGTGGTTGATGTCGGTGATGGCACGATCCTTCTGCAGATAGAAATCGTCGGGGTTCTGCAGGTCATAGACGGGAGGCACAAAGTATTGGTTTGCATCCTCCATGCCATTGACCACACCGCTATATGCCACCAGGTAATGTATATTATTAAAGGAATGCACGCGCGAAGACACACAGGCTCCCTCCTCGTTTGAAGCAGGTTCGACCAGCAGGACACCAAGCATCTTGCCCTGTTCGAAGAGCGTGCTCCACTGAGGATGGTGCTGGATCGTATAAAGCACATCATCCGCAACCTGCCTGACAGCAAGCTGCGGATGATAGTAGTATGGATTATTCAGGATCATTATTCCTGATTTCCGTTGTTGTCGTTGTTGCGACGCGGGCCGTTGTTGTTTCGACGAGGAGCGTTTTCGCCAAAGTTACGGGTTCCGCCGAATGCCTCGCGGAAAGCGTTGTTGCCATTGGTCTTGTTGCGATTGGTGGTATCGCGACGGGGACGCTCGGGACGATCCTCACGCTTGGGGCGAGACTCAGGATCCACAAAGTTCTCGGGCTTTGGCTTCAAAGCCTTGGACGAGAGGCGGTACTTGCCCGTCTTCTTGTCGATCTCAAGCAGCTTGACAGTCAGCTGGTCGCCCTCCTTGATGCCGGTCTCTTCCATGGTCTCGTAGCGCTTCCAGTCAATCTCGCTGATGTGAAGCAGACCATCCTTGCCAGGCATGAATTCAACGAAAGCACCGAAAGGCTGGATGTTGCGTACAACACCATTATATACCTCGCCCTCCTCGGGAACAGCGACAATGGCCTTGACCTTAGCCACAGCAGCATCGATGGAAGCCTTATCGGACGAAGAGATGGTGACGTGGCCCTTGCCATCTGACTCGTCGATGGTAACGACTGCACCGGTCTCCTCCTGGATACCCTGGATAATCTTGCCACCAGGGCCAATGACTGCTCCGATGAACTCCTTGTCGATGTCGAAGGCAACCATGCGTGGAGCATGCTCCTTGAGGTCGGGACGTGCCTCAGGCTGAGCGGCAAGCATGCACTGAAGGATGTGATGACGACCCTGCTTGGCCTGGTTGAGTGCCTTCTCGAGAATCTCGTACGAAAGGCCGTTACACTTGATATCCATCTGGGTGGCGGTAATGCCCTTCTCGGTACCAGTTACCTTGAAGTCCATGTCGCCAAGGTGGTCCTCATCACCCAGAATATCCGAAAGAACGGCATACTTCGGACCATCCTCGTCCTTGATGAGACCCATGGCAATACCGCTGACAGGGCGAATCATCTGGATGCCGGCGTCGCGCATAGCGAGGGTAGCACCACAGGTAGAGGCCATCGAAGAAGAACCATTGGACTCCAGAATATCGGAAACCACGCGGACGGTGTAGGGGAAGTCCTTCGGAATCATGCCCTTCACGGCACGCCAGGCCAGATGGCCATGTCCGATCTCGCGACGACCTACGCCACGCTGGGCCTTGGCCTCACCCGTCGAGAAGGGAGGGAAGTTGTAGTGAAGGAGGAACTTCTCGTAGTCGTTCTTGAGCACGTCATCGACCAGCTTTTCGTCGAGCTTGGTGCCAAGGGTACAGGTAACGAGGGCCTGGGTCTCGCCACGGGTAAAGATGGCTGAACCGTGAGGGCCTGGGATATAGTCGGGCTCAATCCAGATGGGGCGCACCTCGTCGAGGGCACGGCCATCGAGACGGGTTCCTTCGTCGAGCACACAGCGACGCATGGCCTCGCGCTCCACGTCGTGGAAGTAGCGGGCTACCATGCCGAGCACCTCCTCGTCCTCCTGCTTCTCTTCAGGAAGGGTGGCAATGAAGTTTGTCTGAACCTCCTCGAAGGCAGCTTCGCGCTCGTGCTTGTTCTTGTTGCCCGACTTGGCGATGTCGTAGCAGGGCTGATAGCAGAAGTCGTGGCACTGCTTCTTCAGCTCCTCGTCGTTGACCTCGTGGTCGTATTCCATGATGGGCTTGCCGACAGCCTCCATGAGTTCCTTCTGCACCTGGCAGTGAACCTTGATGGCCTCGTGGGCAGCCTTGAGGGCACCCAGCAGGTCCTGCTCGGAAACCTCTTCCATCTCACCTTCCACCATCATGATGTTCTCGTAGGTGGCACCGACCATGAGGTCCATGTCGGCCTGCTTCATCTGCTCGAAGGTGGGGTCGATGACAAATTCTCCGTTGATGCGTACGACACGCACCTCAGAGATGGGGCCCTCGAAAGGAATGCCGCTCACGGCCATAGCTGCCGAAGCTGCAAGACCAGCGAGTGCGTCGGGCTGGTTCTCCTTATCAGAGCTATACAGAGTTACATTGACGAAAGTCTCGGCGTGATAGTTGCTGGGGAAAAGAGGACGCAGGGCGCGGTCAATCAGACGGGATGTCAGAATCTCGTAGTCGCTTGCCTTGCCTTCACGCTTGGTGAAGCCTCCGGGGAAACGGCCAGCAGATGCATACTTCTCCTTATACTCCACTGTCAAAGGCATAAAATCGGTACCTGGAGTAACGGTACGTGCTGTACAAACGGTGGCAAGAAGCATTGTGCCACCCATGCGAAGTTCGACGGCACCATCTGCCTGCTTCGCTACCTTACCTGTCTCGAGAGTGATCGTACGTCCGTCACTCAAGGTAATCGTTTTCTTGATGGGGTTAACCAAATTGTTTACCATATTAGTATTTATAATTACAAAATCGGGCGCAAATTTACACAAAAAGTTCGAAACAATCAAATTTTACAGATAAAAAAAACAAAAAAAAGCAATTTTAGCTAAAAATACTTGTTTTTTCTAAATAAATCCCCTATATTTGCGCCGCAAAAACTGATAAAATGAGAAAAAATACATTATTAAATATTATAGCTGCAGCTGCTCTCGTTCTGCTTACCGGCTGTACAAAAGATGAGCCAACCGTCTCGATTTCCGGTACGGTGAACGATGGCAAGGGCGAGAAGATTGCGCTGATGCATCTGTCGGGTAACAACCCCGTACTGGTTGATACCCTCACGCTTGGAGAGAACGGAACCTTCAAGTTCAAGCCTGCTGTCGAGAAGGGAGGTCCCGACCTGTTCTGCCTCGTGCTGGGCAACCAGACCATCCCCGTGGTGAGCGATACGCTCCAGACTCCGGTTGTGATCACCACCTCCAAGGATCGCTTTGCAACGGCCTATCAGGTGGAAGATAGCCTCAACAATGTGCTGCGCGAAGCTGTAGGCTGCGGCAATGACCTGCGTCGCAAGATCCTGAATCTGACAAACCTGCGCCGAGAAAACAAGATCGGCCAGCTGGCCTACAACGACAGCCTCCAGTCTTTGGTATCGGCCTACAAGGCCAATGTGCTTGGGAAATACATCTACAAGGATCCCGCATCGCCTGTCAGCTATTATCTCCTTTTCGAAACCGTTTCGGGCCTGCAGATCTTTGACCCGATGGATGCCAAGGACAACCGGGCCTATGGAGCAGTTGCCAATCTCTGGCTTAATACCTATCCCAACTCTCCCCGCACCGCCTTCCTCGAACAGCGTGCCAAGGAGGGCATCGCAGCCCGTATGCAGGCCAAGAGGGAGCAGGAGCGTGCCGATTCGATCATTCAGCATGCCGTAAACGAAGAGGCCTCGTTCATCGACCTGAACCTCCTCGGCACCCGCGACGAACTGGTGGCACTCTCGAGCATCAACGGGGGCGGGCACGTCACGCTACTTGATTTCACCGCCTATTATCTTTCCGAAGCATCGGTGCCTCACAACGAAATCCTGCATAAAATCTACGACAAGTATAAGGCCCAGGGACTGAAGATCTACCAGGTCTGCATGGATCCCGATGTAAACTTCTGGAAGGTTTCGGCAGCCAATCTTCCCTGGACAGTGGTTCGCGATACCGAGCTTCTGTTCGACGAAAATGGCATGGTGCAATATAGTGCCGCTGCAGCCTTATACAATGTGAATAACATACCAACTACATTCGTCATGGGAAAAGATGGTGCAGCTGTATCTCGTGTTGAAGATGACTCGAAACTCGAAGCAGCCGTAGCCAAGGTGATGTAAAAAAGAACTTCGCCAGGCTATGACACCGGCGGAGACAAAGTTCATTTCTTTCGATTCGACACATAACGTAGGGCGAAAGCTCTGCGCTATGTTGGTTTTAACGATAATACAGTAACAAAATAATAACAACTAAATTAGTAATTTAGAAAACAGTATGGCAGAACTAATGTCAGAAGAGGGTTTCAAAGCAATCCTCGCAGAAATTCAGTATTTGGAGAGTGTAGAACGTCCCAAGGCGTCGCAGGCCATTGCCGAAGCACGCGACAAGGGTGACCTCAGCGAGAACGCAGAGTATGATGCAGCCAAGGATGCCCAGGGCAAGCTTGAGGCAAGGATAGCCATGCTCAAGGACAAGGTAGCCAATGCCCGCATCATCGATGCTTCCCATCTCAGCACCGACAAGATACAGATCATGAGTAAGGTGCGCCTGCTCAACCATAAGCTCAACCGGGAAGTGACCTACACGATTGTTTCGGAATCCGAAGCCGACTTCCGTGAAGGCAAGATCTCGGTGGCAACGCCCATTGCCAAGGCTCTCCTCAATCACAAGGTAGGTGATATTGTCGAAGTGAAGGTGCCCGCTGGTGTCCAGCAGCTCGAAGTCCTTGAAATCAGCCTCTAAAATACGTTATCCCTATGACCATCTTTTCACGTATCGTTGCTGGCGAGATTCCCAGCTATAAGGTAGCCGAGGACGACCGTTTCTACGCATTCCTCGACATCAGTCCTGTTGCCAAGGGCCATACTTTGGTAATCCCCAAGCAGGAAATTGATTATATATTCGATGAGAGCGACGAACTGCTCTCCGCCCATATTGTTTTTGCAAAGCGTGTTGCAGCAGCCATCAGCAAGGCCATTCCCTGCGTCAAGGTCGGCATGTGTGTCATGGGCCTCGAAGTACCCCATGCCCATATTCATCTCATCCCCATGCAGACCGAGGGTGACATGAACTTCCGCAAGGCACACCTCAAGCTTGAAGCAGATGAAATGAAGGAAATCTGCGAAAAAATTGCTGCAAACTTCGAGTAAATGTTTACTTTTCGCCCAATAGAACACTAACAGATAGTAGCGAACAAGTAACACCTAATAATAATTATGCAGAACGAATTCTACAAGTACGCAACCAAGCATGCCGGTCTGAACAGCAATGCACTCGACCAGTACATGCGCTTTACCAGCCGTCAGGCTTCCACACTGGACCCACGTGCCAGCTATATCAATCCTTCCATCATCGAGGAGCGCCAGCTCAATGTTGCCCAGATGGACGTCTTCAGCCGTCTGATGATGGATCGTATCATCTTTCTGGGTACCGAGATAGACGAGTATTCGGCCAATGTTGTCCAGGCCCAGCTGCTCTTCCTTGCCAGCACCGAGTCGGACAAGGACATCACGATGTACCTCAATTCCCCTGGCGGCATCGTCAGCGGCGGATTGGCCATCTACGACACCATGCAGTACATTTCGTGTGACGTTTCGACCGTCGTTACCGGCATGGCAGCTTCGATGGCATCGGTTCTCCTTGCAGCCGGCACCAAGGGCAAGCGCTTTGCCCTGCCTCATAGCCGTGTCATGATTCACCAGCCTCTGGGCGGCACCCAGGGACAGGCCAGCGACATGGAAATTGTCGTAAACGAAATCAAGAGACTGAAGACAGAACTCTACAACATCCTTGCCACTCATTCGGGTCAGACGTTTGAGCAGATTGAGAAGGACTGCGACCGCGATCACTACATGACCGCTCAGCAGGCTCTCGACTATGGCATGATTGACAAAATCTTCACGCGCACGAAGTAATGGCCAGGACGAAAGAAGATCATTGCAACTTCTGCGGACGTGGACGATCGGAAGTGAACCTCCTCATCTCTGGTATCAATGGCTTCATCTGTGACCAATGTGCCGAACAGGCCAAGATGATTCTGGATGAAGCCATGGCCAAGAAACACATGGATGAAATCGACTACCTCGATATCGCCAACCTGCCACGTCCCAGCGAAATCAAGGAATTCCTGGATGGCTACGTCATTGGACAGGAGGAGGCGAAGAAAGCCCTTTGTGTGGCTGTCTATAACCATTACAAGCGCATCCTTCAACCCAAGGAACACGATGGAATAGAGATCGAGAAGTCCAACATCATCATGGTAGGTCGTACGGGTACCGGCAAGACGCTGCTGGCCAAAACGATTGCGAAGATGCTCAAGGTGCCTTTTGCCATCGTCGATGCCACGGTTCTCACCGAAGCAGGTTACGTCGGCGAAGATATCGAAAGTATCCTCACCCGTCTCTTGATGGACTGCGACTACAACACGAAGAAGGCCGAACGCGGCATCGTCTTTATCGACGAGATCGACAAGATTGCACGCAAGGGCGACAATCCCTCGATCACCCGCGATGTGTCGGGCGAAGGTGTGCAGCAAGGTCTGTTGAAGCTTCTCGAAGGCTCGAAGGTCAATGTTCCACCTGCCGGAGGACGCAAGCATCCCGAGCAGAAGTTCATCGAAGTGGATACCACCAATATCCTCTTCATCTGCGGAGGAGCCTTTGATGGCATCGAGACAAAGATCGCAGCCCGCCTGAATACCCATAGTGTCGGCTTCAAGACTGACGAAAGGCGCAAGGACGTGGATCGCGACAACCTCCTGCAGTATATCACTCCTGCCGACCTGAAGAAGTTCGGTCTGATTCCCGAGATCATCGGCCGTCTGCCCATCCTTACCTACCTTGAGCCACTCGACAAGGCTGCACTCCGGAGAATCCTTACCGAACCCAGGAATGCAATCACCAAGCAATATGTCAAGCTCTTCGCCATGGATGGCATCACGCTGACCTACGAGGAAGAGGTATATGATTATATTGTGGACAAGGCCATCGAGTTCAAGCTGGGTGCACGCGGCCTTCGCAGCATCACCGAAAGCATCATGCTGGATGCCATGTTCTCCATGCCATCGAGCAACAAGAAGAGCTTGAAGATTACCCTTGATTACGCAAAGGAACAATTGTCGAAATCGAGTCTGGAGCGTATGCAGGTATCCTGATTCTCGCAACCCTTAACACTTATCAGTATGAAAAATGCATTGACATTCGTCTTCACGCTGTTCGTAGCAACAGTAGCAGTATGTGCACAGAATAATGACCCGCGTGCCCATATCGAAGTTAATGATTGCCCCAATGGTGCCCTCTATCTGCCAGCACCCCCCACGTTGGACGACAGTCGTTTCCTGAACGATTTCGCACAATATCGCTGGGGATTCAGGGAGCGTGACAACAAGCCGCGTCTTGACCTGGCACTGACCGACGGTAGCCGTGATGAAGAATTGTTGATGCAGCGTTTTGCCCCCGCAATCGGCTTTACCATTACTGCCCAGAATGCGCCCAAGACCTTTCAGCTGATGAGAACCTTGCGCTACGATGCGACTGCAGCCTGCGAAATGGCTAAGGTTACATTTGCCCGCAAGCGACCCTACCAGCAATTCGACGAGCGTACTCCCTGCCCTGAATGGGAGAATGATCGTCCGAATTCCTACCCCTCGGCCCATACTGCACAGGGCTGGCTATACGCCATGGTCTTTACCTATCTTGATCCAGAGAATCAGAACGAGATTCTCAAGATAGGCTACGACTATGGCGTTAGTCGTATCATCTTGGGTTATCATTACCAAAGCGATACCGATGCCGGACGTCTGGCAGCTTCGGCCACCTTTGCCCGACTCCTTGCTGTTCCCGGATTCATCGAGGAGCTGCAGGAAGCCAAGAAGGAATACCAGGCCCTGAAGCAGCGGATGATGAACCGCCCCATCGTGGTCCTTTACGAGAACGACGTGCATTGCGGCATCGAAGGATATGCCAAGATTGCAGGACTGCGCGATGCCATTGCTGCCTCCGACACGGCCTATGTAGCTGTGGTCAGTTCAGGCGACTTTGTGCAGGGAGGACCGGCAGGCACCCTTTCGAAGGGCCAGTACATCATCGACATCATCAACGCGGTAGGCTACGATGCCCTGACGATCGGCAACCATGAGTTCGACTACAAGGTGCCCCAGCTCTTCCATCTTACCGACCGGCTGAATGCCCCTGTGACCTGTGTGAACTTTAGCGATATCCAGACGGGCAAGCAGATCTATGCGCCCTTCGTCATCAAGCAGTTCGGAGCACGCAAGGTTGCATTTGTCGGAGTGCTTACACCAAGCACCATGATGTCCGAAGGTGCTGCATTCTACGATGAGGACGGCACACAACTCTACGATTTGCATCATAATGATGTCTATAACCTGGTGCAGCAGGCCACCGATAGTGCTCGTGCCCAGGGCGCGGATTATGTGGTTGTGCTTTCACATCTTGGCGAATCGACGTTCGATGTCGTGTCGGGTAAGATGATTGCTGCCACCACGGGCATCGACGCCGTGCTTGATGGACATTCTCATGCCACGATTCCCTGCGAAAAGATTGCCAACAGGAAGGGAAAGAAGGTCCTTTGCTCCCAGACGGGCACCAAGTTTGCCAACATCGGCAAGCTCTATATCGGCGGCAATGGCAAACTTTCGACCGAACTGCTTCCCACCGAAAAGATGGAATACAAAAGTGCTGCCGTTCAAGCTGTGGTCGATAGCATCAACGAGATCAACGCTGCACTTACCAATAAGGTCTGCGGTCATGCCGACCAGCTCATGACCATCAACGATGCCAATGGCAAACGACTGGTTCGCAGCGGAGAGACCAACCTGGGTAACTTCGTGGCCGATGCCTTCCGTTGGTATGGCGATGCACAGCTGGCTTTCTCCAACGCCGGCGGCATTCGTCAGAACCTTCCTAAGGGGAATATCACCTACGGCAACCTGCTTGAGACACAGCCTTTCAGCAACGAGATGTGTGTGATTCGCATTTCGGGCCATCTCCTTTGCGACGTGCTCGAAGTAGGTGCGGAAGCCCTGCCCGACGAATCCGGGTTCTTCGTACAGCCTTCGGGATTTCGCTACACCATCGACCGGGATGCCCTACCTCGTGTTTCGGATGTGCAGGTGCTCAACGAAAAGGGGGAATACGAACCCATCGATATGGACAAGGAATATACCCTAGCCACACTTAATTACAACCTTTCCCAGTATAATGGCCTGATGCTTAACTGTGAGCTTGTCAAGCAGAACATCGGCCTCGATGTCGAGGCGCTCTACAATTTCCTGATGAATCCTCTCAAGGGTCGTATCGGCTCGGAATATGCTCGGCCACAAGGACGCATAACAATCAAATAGAAGGTTCTTAGGATTCGAAGGGTAGTGTCGGAATGCCGGAATATCGTTATACCGATACCGTAATTCCGAAATAGCGAAATCTTATGTTCTATAATCTTAGTCAAATATCCCATATTCTTGGTTGTCCGCTCCGAGGCAACCGTCTGGCTACCGCCAACACCCAGCCGCAGGTTTCCTTGCTGCTGACCGATAGCCGTAGCCTTTCCTTTTCCGATCAGACACTATTTTTTGCCATCAGGACATCCAAGGGCGATGGACATCGCTATATTCCCCAGCTTTACAATGCGGGAGTCCGAGCCTTTGTCGTATCTGAAAGCAACGAAGAGTTCCGCAACACTTGTCCCGAAGGATGGTTCCTCGTTGTGCCCGACACACTTGTTGCCCTGCAGAAACTTGCGGCTGCACATCGCCGGCAGTTCGACAACATCCCCGTGATCGGCATCACCGGTTCGAACGGCAAGACCATCGTCAAGGAATGGCTCTACCAGCTGCTGAGTCCCTTCCGCAACATCGTTCGTTCACCCCGCAGCTACAACTCGCAGATTGGTGTTCCGCTTAGTGTCTGGCAGCTTAACGAAGATTGCAATCTTGCTCTCTTCGAGGCAGGTATCAGTCAGCCGGGCGAGATGGAGAAGCTCGAACCGATTATCCGGCCAACCATCGGCATCCTGACAAACATAGGCACGGCACACGATGCAGGATTTGAGTCGCAGCAGCAGAAGCTAATCGAGAAGCTCAAGCTCTTCCGAAACAGCGATGTGATCATCTATAATGCCGATATTCCAGGTATCAGCGATGCCCTTGAAATTGCCGGAGTCGGTGCTCGAAGCATGGCATGGACCCGTCGTCACAAGGATGCTCAGATCACCGTGCTCAATGTGGTGCGTACCGAGACATCCACCAAGGTCAATTATCTTGTGCTGGGCATCGAAGGCAGTTTCACCATCCCGATGACCGACGATGCTTCGTTCGAGAATGCCATGCAATGCCTCTGCCTGATGGTCTATCTGGCCATTCCTCCCGTGCAGATTGCCGAAAGGATGCGTCTGCTGGCACCCCTTGCCATGCGCCTGGAGGTGATGGAAGGAAAAAGGGGATGTATGCTGATCAACGATGTCTATAGCAACGACCTGACTTCGCTGCAGGCAGCCCTGGAGTTCCAGAAGCGTCGCAGCGTTCCCTCCCTGACCAATACGCTGGTCCTGAGCGATGTGCCGCAGGTGCCTCTCGACGAATCGCATCTTTGCAGAAAGGTGGCACAGCTCTGTCAGATCTACGATATCCGGAAGCTCATCCTGGTCGGTTCGAGCTCGATGCATTCGCGGCAGGTGATGCTGCAGGAACTCAAGCATCATGGCCTTCACATCGCAACGTCCTTCTTCGAATGCACCGAAAACCTGCTGGGAAGCGAGGTGATGCAGCAGTTCCAGAATGAGCTGATTCTCCTGAAGGGAGCGCGTGCCTATCAGTTCGAACGTATCAGCGACGAGCTGCAGCTTCGTCGTCACGAAACCATCCTCGAGGTTGATCTCGATGCCATTGTCCACAACCTGAACAGCTATCGCAGTCACCTGAAGCCCGAAACCAAACTGACCTGCATGGTCAAGGCCTTTGGATATGGAACCGGCAGCTACGAACTGGCCAAGACGCTGCAGGACCAGAATGTCGATTACCTGGCTGTGGCTGTTGCCGACGAAGGGGCAGAACTGCGTCGCCAGGGCATTCGAACCCGAATCATGGTGATGAATCCCGAGATGACGGCCTTCCGTACCATCATCGAGAACCGATTGGAGCCCGAGATCTACAGCTTCCGTCTGCTCGATGCCTTTGTCAAGGAGGCCCAGCGCATGGGTGTGACCAATTATCCCGTTCACATCAAGATTGACTCCGGTATGCATCGACTGGGCTTCCAGTATCCCGAGATGGAGGAATTGATTGCTCGTTTCAAGCAGCAGAATGCCATCACCATCCGCTCGGTATTCAGTCATTTCGCTACAGCCGACGATCCCAGGCAGACGGATTTTGTCCATGAACAGAAGCGCCGTTTCGATCAATGTGCCGATATGCTGCGGGCGGCTTTCCGATATCATATCCTGCGTCATATCTGCAATTCGGCGGGTATCGAGGTATTCCCGCAGTATCAGATGGAGATGTGTCGTCTGGGCATCGGATTGTATGGCTTCGAGGCAGCTCCGGTCGATATGAATCTGCAACCTGTTGCAACACTCCGCACCACTATCCTGCAGATCAAGGATATTCCTGCCACTGAAACCGTCGGCTATATGCGCAACGGGAAGCTGAAGCGCGACTCGCGCATCGCGATGGTTCCTATCGGCTATGCGGATGGCTACGATCGTCGATTGGGAAATGGCAATAGCCAGATGCTGGTCTTCGGTACCACGGGCAACATCAAGGGACGCCTGTGTCCTACCGTCGGCAACGTCTGCATGGATGTCACCTTCCTCGACGTAACTGATTGTCCAGAAGCGCAGGAAGGCTCCATGGTGGAGGTATTCGGAAAGAATCTGCCTCTGCAGCAAATCAGCCAAAAACTGGGAACAATCACCTACGAGGTGCTTTCGACCGTTTCGGCACGTGTGAAGCGCGTTTACTATAAGGAATAAATGAGAACGCTAACCCTTCGCATACTCTTTGCCTGTATAGCCTGCGCCCTTCTGTGTGCGTCCGCATCTGCCCAAGAGACTGCCGACACGATACTGATGCGTTATCTGCGACAGGAGGGACTGGTTTCCTATCCTGCACGCGACATTCGCATCTATACCAATGGCCATGACAAGCTTGAGGACCTTTTCCGTGACATCGACAACGCGAAGAAGAAGGTCTGGATTGAATACCTGATCATTGCCAACGATAGCGTGGGCAAATTGTGCATCTCGCACCTCGAACAGGCGGCCAGACGCGGATGCGAAGTCCGGATGATGACCGACGACTACAAGGACTGGGAACGAGGCTATGGCATGCGAACCAAAGAAGGAATGGACAGCATCCGCAGCCTGGGCATCGACTTCGTGACCTTCGACCGATTCAGGTTCCCCTGGTACAATCATCTTTGCCGCGACCATCGGAAGATTGTGAATATCGACGATAGCATCGGATACATCGGCGGCTTCAATATCGCCGACTACTACGTCAATGGCAATCCCTCCTACGGCGGATGGCGCGACACGCATATCCGCATCACGGGTGCTGCGGTGGAAGGAATGGCCCGGTATTTCCATCAGCAGTATCAGTATCGGGGCACAGGCGGCAAGGGGAAATATACCTTTGCGAGGTACCTCTTCGACGAAGATTATCGAAACGAGAATGAGCACACCCCAAAGGTCGTCTATTTCGAACGGGGAAGGGCCACTAAGCAAAAGAAGGCTGAGGCGCGAAATGCCATTATCGCCGCATTCGATGCAGCGCAGGATACCATCCGCATGGTTTCGCCCTATCTGCTGCCCACGCATACCGTTCGCCAGGCCATGATTCGTGCACTCGATCGCGGTGTGCATGTCGAGGTGCTCTTTTCGAAGAAGGGCGACATGGATATGCTTTCGTACGGCAACTTCCACTTCGCCAAACGCCTCCTTCGTCACGGTGCGCACGTCTTCCTCTACAAGGGCAGTTTCCATCACAGCAAGATCATGATGATCGATGGAACTGTCGCGATGGTCGGCAGCGTCAACATGAATTCGCGTTCCCTCAAATGGGACTATGAAGCCGCGTGCTTCGTTTTCGACAGGAAGACTACCGCCGAACTGGATCGCATCTTCGAAGAGGACAAGCTCCAGTGCGACACCTTCAGCCTCGAATACTACAAACGGGAATTCCCCCGAAAATTCCGTCACAAGGGCTGGTGGGTCGATCGCTTCTTGACGCCGTTCTTCTGAAAATACGGGGATGCGCCTTGACGATATCACGATATCACGATATTCCGGTGTCCCGGTATTTCGGTATCACGATATTCCGGTATCCCGGTGTTCCGGTATTCCGTTATTTCGTTATTTCGTAATTCCGGTATCCCGAATCCAGAACCCTGATCCCCAATTACCTACTAAATAAATCCACACCATGCTTAACGACTATCTTTTAGGTCTTGACGACCTCAAAACACTGCATCAGTACCTACATGATGTGCCTTACGACGTGATTCGCAACAAGTTGTACACGTGTTACGACCTGTTTGACGACTTCGACCCCTACGATCCCATGAGCTTCAACCGCTGTCTGGACACACGGGTATTCATGCACGTGACCAAGACCGGAAAGCAATCCACCAGCCGCCGCGAAAATGTGGCACGAGGCATCCACGACACCTGTATCCTGAATGCCATGCAGGCGTTCCTTCACGACTACGACCAGGTGCAGGTGGTCGGTGTGATGGGTGGCCATGCCATGCTTCGAACCGATGATGCCTATCGACAGACGGTGATGATCAGCAAGAAGCTGACCGAAAATGGATTCCTGATGATCAGCGGTGGAGGACCGGGTGCGATGGAAGCCACGCATCTGGGCGCTTGGATGGCAGGTCGGAAAGATGAAGAGGTCGATGAAGCTCTGAAGATCCTGGCTTCGGCACCCAACTTCAAGAGCCCGGGATGGCTGTCAACGGCATTCGAAATCATCAGCCTGTACCCGCAGAGCCAGTACAAGAGCTTGTCCATCCCCACCTGGTACTATGGTCACGAACCTCCGACCATCTTTGCCACCCATATTGCCAAGTTCTTCAACAACAGCATTCGCGAAGATACCATCCTTACCGAAGCCTACGGCGGTCTGATCTACATGCCTGGTAGTGCCGGTACGCTGCAGGAAGTCTTCCAGGAGGCAGTGCAGGACCATTATGTGTCTTTGGGTTACGCCAGCCCGATGGTCTTTGTGGGAAGGAAATATTGGACAGAAACCGTCCCGGTATGGCCTTTCATTCAGTATATGATGGATACAGGTCAATACAAGAATCTCGTGCTTGACCTTTGTGACACCATCGACGAGATTGTTCAGTCAATTATGGATTTCAGATTCTCACGACCCCCTCACAAGATATGAAACGCTTGCTCACCTTTTTCCTCGCCCTGTTTTCGTGTGCCTTCATGAAGGCGCAGAACAACTCTACCTGGATGGACAACGCAGAACCCGTTCGAATCGATTTATGGACGTCGGGTCAGCAGCCCAATTCGCGTCTGCAAGGCGATGCGCTTCCCGAGGACTCCATTTCGCGGCAACGCATCTGGCGCTGTGGTGTACCCCGCATCTATGCCTATCGTCCTGTCGTGGAAGAACGTTCGAAGACGGCAGTCATCCTCATTCCTGGTGGCGGCTACATCAAGCAGGCCTACGAGGTGAGTGGCGTAACGCTGGCCAAATGGCTCAACAGCATTGGCATCACCGCCTTCGTACTGCTCCATCGTCTGCCCAATCAACCCGAACTCATCGACCCGTGGAAAGCACCCTTGCAGGATGCCCAGCGTGCCATACGCTATGTACGCGCCCATGCCGAGGAATATGGCATCGACCCGAATTGCATCGGTGTGATGGGAACCAGCGCAGGAGGACACTTCTCGGCTTGCGTGAGCACCCTCACCGAAGACTGGTCGGCAGTAGGAGATGAGTACGATAAGGTTCCTTTCCTCCCGAACTTTGCCATCCTGGTAAGCCCCATCATCAACGAGCTGGAAAGCGAAACGGCTGGCAAACGCCTGGATCTGTGCGGCGCTTCGAATGATGATCCGACGTGGTCAAAGCTGTTTGCCATCGACAAGAGCGTGTCTTCGGCAAATCCACCCACATTGATGATTCATGCCTCCGACGATCCTGCTGTTCCCGTCTTGAATAGCGTGAAGATGTTCGAAGCCCTGAAAAGGGCAGGGGTGGAGAAATGCTCCCTCCACATCTTCCCCTTCGGCAAACATGCCATCGCTATGCGCAAGCAGCCGGGAAGCACCGCTCTTTGGCCGGAAATTGCTGAGGAGTGGATGCGGGAGATTGGGGTTTACTAATTTTCAGGTGCTATAGTTCCTATAGTTTTTATAGTTCCTATAGGTAAGATTTCCCAATATAGTCACTATAGTTCCTATAGGTACTATTTCCTGAGAATAACAAAAAAGAGCAGCCATTGAGCTGCTCTTCTTATTTAATTGCTTCCCCATTTGCTGGGCTTTTTGCCGAAATAGATATCCAGCGTGCCGCCGCGAATAATGTCGTTGTGATCAATCCAAGTGCGGTTGATTGGCACTCCGTTCAGCAACACTTTCTGCACATAGATGTTCTTGGCAGAATTCTTGTGCGTCGTGATTCGGAAGGTCTTTCCATCGCCGACATGGAGGGTGGCGTCATTCACGATTGCGCTGCCTATCTGCCATTTCCCGCCACAGGGTTCCACCTGATAGAGGCCCAGGGCCGAAAGGAGATACCAGGCAGACATCTGTCCCACGTCCTCGTTGCCGCAAAGTCCTGCCGGCTGATCGGTATAGAGTTCGTTCATCACTTGTCGCACACGTCGGGCAGTCTTCCAGGGTTGTCCGACGTAATTGTATAGATAGATGATGTGGTGCGAAGGCTCGTTGCCATGGGCGTATTGTCCGACAAGGCCAGTGATGTCGGGATTGGCTTCCGCGTTCAGTTCACTCGAGGCAAGGAACAGGGAATCAAGGCGAAAGACGAAATTTTCCTTGCCGACAAAACATTCCACCAAACCGGGAACGTCGTGCGGAACCAGCCAGGCATATTGCCAGGGATTGCCTTCGGTATAGTCGGACGTCTGGTGGCAGGGATTGAAGCCTTTTCTTGGTCGAAACTCGCCCTTGTCATCCAAGGCGCGGAAGAACTGCAGCTCCTTGTCGAACATCTTCTTGTAGCCCATGCTGCGCTGATGGAAGTGGGCGCTGTCCTCCTTCATGCCCAATCGTCCCAGAGCCTCGGCACCTGCCCAATCGGCGAGGAAATACTCCATGCTCTTGCCGACGGGTTCCCAGTCGTTGTGGTTGTAGGGCACATAGCCAAGTTCCTCCATCCAATGCAGCGAACGATTCTTCTTCAGGAGGCTCTCCTTGATGGCGCGTGCTGCCAATGTAGTATCAATGCCTGGAACATCCTTCAGAATCATATCGGCAAGAACGGGTACGGCGGGACAACCGACCATGCAATAGGTCTCGTTGTTCATCAGGTGCCAGACGGGTAGCTCGCCCTGCTCCTGATAGATATGGAGCATCGTCTGCGCATAATCGGGCAGCTTGTCGCGCATAATGAGGGTGGCCAAAGGATGCGCCGAACGATAGGTGTCCCAAAGCGACCAGGTGGTGTAGTTCTGGAAATTCCCTTCGCGATAGGCGTGGTAATCGCTGCCCATATAGTCGCCGTTCACGTCATTCCAAACCTGGGGCGCTACCATGAAATGGTACAAACCTGTGTAGAAGATGCGCATCTCTCTCATCGTGGGCAGGTTTGCCTCGATACGGCCCAATTCCTTGTTCCAAGATGCATCGGCAGCTTCCCGAACAGTTTCGAAGTCCCAATGATTCAGCTCGGCAATACGGTTGTTGCGGGCGTTGAAATAGCTGGTGGGAGAGAGGGCGACTTTTACGAGAAGTGGGTTTGAGGGGTTTGAGGAGTTTGAGGGGTTTGAGGAGTTTGAGGGGTTTGAAGGGGATTCATCGAACTTCAAGACTCCGAACTTGCCATCCCATTGCAGTTCCTGGATGGGCTGGTTGGTTGTCAATTCGAAATAGACTTCCTGATGGCTTGTCCAGCCATGACTGATGCGATATCCCACGAGGGTGTGGTCGTCCACCTGTTCGATGCGTGCCTGTCGCATGCGGTCGCCAACGCCATTCTCGAGGTCCACAATCAACCGGCGATCAGCCTGGTTGCCTTGCCAGGTGAAGCGATAGAGGGCCACGCGGGTGGTGGTTGTCACCTCGCAGTTGATGTTGAACCGATCCAGGAGAACGCTGTAATAGCCGGGGCGGGTGGTTTCGGTTGCGTGACGATAGGGAGAAGCAATGCCGTTTCGCGAAAGCTCGACATCGCCACAAACGGGCATCAGGGCGACATCGCCCAAGTCGCTGCAACCTGTTCCGCTCAGATGCAGTTGGGCAAATCCAACAATCGAATCGCAGCTCTCGTGATACCCCGAGCACCAGTCCCATCCCACTTTCGTCTGTGTAGGCCCGGCATTGACCATGCCCTGCGGCACATTGGCACCTAAGAAGACATGACCATGGTCGCCTGTGCCAATCGTCGGATCGACATACTGGGTGTAGTTTTGGGCGGAAAGGGTGGTGAAGGAGAGGGCTAAAAGGAGGGGAAGTGGGTTTCTCATAGAGTTATTTTTTGGAGTGTCGGAGTTCTCGGAGTATTCAGAATTCTCGGAGTATTCGGAGTATTCGGAGTACTCGGATTACTCGGAGTATTCCGATAATTCAGATCATTCCGAGTACTCCGATAATTTAATAAAGCGTAATGTATTCGTAGGTGTTGCCAACCGCTTCGAGATAGCGCTCAAAGTCGTCGTGGCTGATTACGACTGTGCCTCGGCAATCGTTGGGGTGGAACGAAAGCGACTGGGCATTCCTTAGGTTCTCGTCGAGGAAGAGGTGGACGTGATGTTCCGTGTCGTTGATCAGGCCGAAGGGCGAAACGCTGCCGGGCTCCAATCCGAGATAGCGCATCATGCGTTCGGGTGAAGCAAACGAAAGCTTGCCGCAGGAGGGCAGTCCCTTCGAGACGAGCGAAGCCTTGAGCCGCGCCTCCAGGTCGTGGATGGCCAGGTCATGGTCGCAGTCGAAACAAACCAGGTAGTGCTTGTTGCCCTTGTGGTTGCGGAAGAAGAGGTTCTTGCAATGCACCGAGCCGTCGTCCTTCCACCAGCGACGTGCCTCCTCGATGGTCTTTCCCTCGGGGTGATTGTAGTTCGTAAAGGGGATATTGTGTTCTCGAAGATAATTCAAAACGGTTTCTTCTCGTGTCATAATGCGATTCAAATTTTCGCAAAGATACACATATTAAATGAAAATCTTCTACTTTACTGCCAATATTTTACCTTTTCGATGAAATAATTTGGAAATTTGCGGTTTTTGACATATCTTTGTCGCGAATTATGGCTTGTTAAATTGCATAATGTATAACTTTAACTAAATAATTAACCCAAAAACAAAATGAAACAGATCTTCTTTGCAGCAGTTGCTGCGCTGGCTCTCGTTGCTTGCTCCGGCGAGAAGCCCAATCCGAATGCCTACACCATCAACGGCACCGTGACGGGTGCTGATGGCGAGACCGTCTATCTCATTTCCCAAGGTGACACTCTGGCATCTACCACTGTTCAGAATGGAGCTTTCACGTTCAATGGTGTGGCTGAAACTTCAAAGGAAGCAAAAATCTTTATCAACCGTCAACTCAACGATGGTCTCTTCCTCGAGCCAGGTGTGATCAATCATAACATCAATGAGCAGATAGCTTCTGGCACACCTCTCAACGATGAGATGAACGAGCTCAACACCAAATTCAAGGCTATTGTCGAAGCCCTGGATAAAGAAGGCGCTAACGAGGACAGCCTCTCGCAGGTTTACTTCAATATGGTTGAAGAGATTTCTCAAAAACATGCTGGCGATGCTATGGGACTTTCGTTCTTCATGGTGAATGCTATGGATATGACCAAAGCTCAGCTCGACAGTGTGATGGCTCTTTATCCACTTTATGCTGCCGATCCTCAACTGAAGTCGTTGGTTGAAGCCTTGGAAAAGGCAGAGAAGACAGCTGCCGGCAATCCTTACATCGATGTAGTGGGTGTAGATGCCACTACTGGCAAAGAGTTCAAACTCTCGGACGTTGTAGCCAAGGGCAAACCCGTCATCGTTGACTTCTGGGCATCGTGGTGCGGTCCTTGCCGTGCTGAGATCAACAACTTCCTTTCGAAGTATGCCAAGGAGTACAAGAACAAGGTGAACTTCGTGGGCATCGCAGTTTGGGAAAACAGCATCGACGATACGAAGAAGGCCATGGGCGAACTTCCCATCTCCTGGCCAGTGCTTTATGCAGGAGGCCGTGGTGCTGACTCTCCAACCGAAGGCTACGGCATCAAGGGCATCCCACACATCATGCTCATCGCTCCCGATGGCACCATCCTCGCCCGCGACATCCGCGGCACTGCCATCAAGGAGGCCATCGACAAGGCGCTTGCTAAGAAATAAGCGACGCAGCACCTGAAAACTGAAATGCATTTCTTTTCCCGTTCGATTTCCCTTTCGAACGGGAATTTTTAGTTCATATCAGTTCCAAATCTGCCAACCAAACTTTGCAAAACGCCGTTTGAACTAATAAATTTAGTTGAAAAACGAATTATTAACTAAAAATATTCGTTCAAAACTAAATTATTTAGTTCATTTGCATCGTCAAACTGAATGAAACAAGGGCCACCTTGTCAAGACTGATTGAAGCAAGGTTTCCTTGTCATGACTGATCGGAACAAGGACTTCCTTGTAAAGACTGAATGAAACCGCAAAAATACAACGAGCAAAATGAAACAAGAACTTACGGCAAAAGAGGAAGAGGCCATGAACATCTTCTGGCAGCATGGACCTCAATTCGTCAAGGAGATGGTCGCGTTCTACGACGATCCGAAACCACATATCAATACGCTATCGACCGTGGTGCGCACACTCGAGGAGAAAGGGTATGTGAGCCACAAGAGCATCGGCACGTCCTACCAATACTATGCAGTGGTCAGCGACGAACAATACCACAAGCGCACGCTCACTTCCGTCATCAGCCGCTACTTCCGCGGCTCGTACGTCAATGCCATCTCCGCGCTGGTTACCGAAGAGAAGGTCTCGGTCGAGGAACTTCGGGAACTGATTGAGCAGGTGGAGAGGGGAAAAGAATAAATTCGAACCTATGGGCACCTTCTTCGCATACATCCTCAAGACGGCGATATTTCTGATCGTCTATTATCTGTTCTACAAGCTGCTGATGAGCCGCGAGACGTTTCATCGGTTCAATCGTGTGGCGCTGGTGAGCCTGCTTGTGCTGAGCTTTGTGCTTCCCTTGGCCGAATCGCTGTTCAAGGGCATGGGCACGGGCGAAGGGCTCGTTGCGCTCGAAGGCATGATTGCGATGGCAACATCGGTCGAGGATGCCGAAGCCGCACAAATCCCCACTTCGCACATCCTGCTGGGTGTCCTGATGCTGACCTATCTCGGGGGCATCGTCGTGTTCACGCTGCGCAGCCTCATCTCATACATCAGCCTTGCCAAACAATTGCGGAAAGGGGAGAGGAAAACGCTCGAAGACGGCACCATCGTCTGCCTGCACGACGAGCAGATAGCGCCCTTCAGTTGGATGCATTACATCGTAGCCAGTCGCAAGGACATCGAGGAGAGCGGTGTGGCCATCATCTGCCACGAGCTCGGACACATCCACAACCATCACACCTTCGACCTCATCCTCACCGAAGTCGCCCTCATTCTGCAATGGTTCAATCCCGCCATCTGGCTCATGCGCCGCGAGCTGCAAACCATCCACGAATACGAAGCCGACGAAGCCGTTCTCGATCAGGGCATTGACGCAAAATCCTATCAATTACTACTCATAAAAAAAGCTGCTGGTAGCCGACTGCAATCAATTACCAACAGCTTGCACCAAAGTTCCATTAAAAAACGTATCACAATGATGCTTAAACGAAAATCAAATCCGTGGGCACGAGCCAAGTATCTGCTTGCTGTGCCAGTGGCTGCCCTCAGTGTAGCCGTGTTGTCAACACCTCAGGCCTCGGCGCTCTCCAAGGAGATTTCCGAGTGCAAAGTTAGCGAGTTTTTCGCAAACCACCAAATTTCGGACAAAAAAAATACACCGAAAGTTGAAATTCGAACCGTATCGGGTACCGCGGAGATAGACAAGGACGTCATTTTCTTCGTGGATGGCAAACGGGTGTCGAGCATCGATGACATCAAACCCGAAAATATCGACCACATGGAAGTGCTCA
>JAEEUA010000206.1 GCA_016286775.1 Bacteroidales bacterium | reverse complement strand
ACTCGGCAGCAGCCTCAGCTACAACCTTCACAGGAATCTCAACGCTAACCTCGCGGTGGAGCTTAGCAACAGCGACATATTCGCCGAGAACCTTGATGTTGTCGAGCACAATCTGCTTCTTCTCAACGTTAGCGCCCTTGGCTGCGAGAGCCTCGGCAACCTGAGCGTTGCTAACCGAGCCATAGATCTTGCCCTCCTCCGATGCCTTCACGGCAAACTCGAGAGCACCAGCAGCCTTAACGGCCTCAGCAAGAGCCTCGGCATCAGCCTTGATCTTGGCCATCTTCTGGGCCTGCTGCTTCTGCTTCTCGGCGAGCTGCTTCAGGGCAGGTTCAGTAGCGAGAATGGCCTTCTTCTGTGGGAGAAGGAAGTTGCGGGCATAGCCGTTCTTAACCTCTACAACGTCGTCCTTATAACCAAGGTTCTGGACGTCTTCAATCAGAATAATCTTCATAATCGTCTAAAATTTATCTTGGTTAATAATTACTTCAACATATCGGTTACGTAGGGAAGCAGAGCGATCAGACGGGCACGCTTCACAGCAGTAGCCACGCGACGCTGGAACTTCAAAGAGGTACCGGTGATGCGACGGGGCAGGATCTTGCCCTGCTCGTTGAGGAACTTCTTGAGGAACTCGGGATCCTTGTAGTCGATGTACTTGATGCCGCTCTTCTTGAAACGGCAATACTTCTTCTTCTTGACGTCAACGGATACGGGGGTCAAGTAGCGAATTTCAGTTGTCTCTGCCATAATTATGCCTCCTCAGTTTTAGCTGCCTTGAGTGAACGACGCTTGGCAGCATACTCTGCAGCGTACTTGTCATTCTTGACAATGATGAAACGGATCACGCGATCCTGACGACGGAAATAAGTCTCGAGCTTCTTTACGACGGCACCTTCGCCGTCAAACTCCACCAGGAAGTAAAAGCCGGTAGATTTCTTCTCGATTGGATAAGCGAGCTTCTTCATACCCCAAGCCTCCTCGTTCACGATGGTTGCACCACGCTTTTCGAGTTCAGCCTTTACAGCTTCTACCGTTTCCTTTACCTGAGCATCAGATAAAACGGGAGTCAAAATGAAAACGGTTTCGTAATGATTCATTTGTTTTGAACCTTTAAGTTGTAAATTTTGATGTTATTTAATAATGTGTCCGGCCCGATTTCCGAAGATTTTGGCCGAAACGCGGGTGCAAAGATATGAAAAATCAGCATAAGTTGGTCTCCTCGCCCCCATCTTTTTTCAAATAAGACCACCGAATGGCCTCAGCATCTTGCATTTTGACAAACCGACATGCTAAACTCATCTTCGTGAATCTCCTTTTCGACAGGAAGGCGGAAAAATCCAGAATGCACAAATTCGTGATAAATACCGCAAAAAATTTGGAAATGAGAATCTTTTTGATTATCTTTGCCCCGTCAATATCTATTTGAAGTTATGAAACCTTTGCTGATTGATTGTATGAAGTTATGGATTATGACCGCCATCCTGCTGGGTTGCGGCACAAGCCTATGGGCACAGACCGAGCGCTCCGAAGCGTTTCGCGAGAAGTACGAACTGAAGGAAGTGGTCGTGATGAGCCGCCACAACATCCGTTCGCCCCTGTCGTCGGGCGCCGACTATCAGCGCGTCTCGCCCTACGAGTGGTTCGCATGGACGTCGCCAGGCAGCCAGCTGTCGCTGCGCGGCGGTGTGCTCGAAACCGAGATGGACCAGTTCTTCCGCAAGTGGGTGGTCGAAGCCGGCCTGTTGCCCGACAACCATCGTCCCATGGGCAACGAGGTGCTGTTCTACGCCAACTCACGCCAGCGCACCTTTGCCACGGCCAAATACTTCTCAGCTGGATTCCTGCCCTATGCCAACGTTGAGATCGGCTATCTTTACGAAGAGGACAAGATGGACCCTCTGTTCAAGCCACAGTTCACCAAGATGAACGCCACTTATCGCCAGCAGGTGCTCGACGAGATTAACGCCCTGCATGGTGGCCCGCAGGCATGGATGAACGAGGTCAGGCCCACCCTCGACCTGATGGAGGAGGTAATCGACATGGCCCACTCGCCCGCCGCCCTCGAAGGTGACACTGTTCATTTCAGCTACGACGATACGCAGTTCACGATTGAGAAGGGCGACGAACCCCGCCTGACTGGCGGCTTCAAGCTCGCCAACAGCGTCGCCGATGCCCTGGTGCTCCAGTGCTATGAGTCCGAAAGCATGTCGGCCTTCGGCCACGAGCTGACCACCGAGCAGTGGCGTGACATCTGCGGAGTCAAGGAGGTATATGACGGCCTGCTCTTCACCACCCACGCCGCAGCCATCAACATTGCCTATCCCCTTGTGAGCCGCATCCGCGACGAGCTGCAGCTCCAGGACCGCAAGTTCACCTTCCTCTGCGGCCACGACGCCAACCTCGCCAGCATCAGCGCCGCCCTCGGCTTTAACCTCCCCGTCACCGAGAACGCCCTTGAGCTGCACACATCCATCGGCTCGAAGCTCGTGTTCGAGAAGTGGAGCGACGGCTCGGAGGAGTATGTCGCCGTGAACCTCGTCTATCAGACACTTGACCAGCTGCAGGGCCGCACCCTCCTTTCGCTCGACGTGCCGCCCATGGTGATGCCCGTCACCATCGATGGGCTTACACCCAACAGCGACGGCCTCTACCGCCTCTCTGACCTCGATGCCCGCATGGCCGAGACGATGGCTGAATACGAGGCCATTGTCGATGACGATGCCGTCGATGCCCCCGCTCCCCAGTTCATCATTTTCCAGCCCGACGACACCTATAACCTCCACGGCCAACGTGTCGAGACACCCCAGCGCGGCGTGTTCATCGAAGGTGGACGAAAGCGCATCCAGGGTTTCTAAGTCCTGTCTTATTCCCCCAACAACATGTCCTTCAGGATCCCCTGGAGGACATCCCCTCCTAAATACCACGATTACATATTCTTAAAAACCTATCGACATGAACACCATCCGTACCCTTTCTTCCTGGCTGATGCTCACTGTCCTTGGCTGGAGCATTCCCGCACTTGGCCAGAATCGCAGCGCAGCCGATGCCGAGCAGATTGCCAACTCCTTCTTGTCTCAACCCCGCAGTACTTCACAGCGTGCCTCATCGCCCATGCTGCTACCCCAACCCACCCTGCAACTCTATACAACCTCGTCGCAGCTGCTCGACAAAGGTCCCGTCGAGCCGGCCTTCTATGTCTTCACCCCGCAGGACAAGACAGAGGGTGGATTCGTCATCGTATCCGGTATCGAGGAGGCCGCACCCATCCTCGGATTCTCCTACACTGATGTCTTCGACGCCGATCAGATACCTCCCGCCATGCGCTACCTGCTGGGCGAGTACCAGGCGGAAATCGACGCCTATCGGTCCATTCCCGCGCACGAAAAGCTGCAGCGTCATTACATAGAAGGTGGCCGGCAGAACCTTCCCGTCGTGGGCCAGGGCGTCAGCCCCCTGATCCAGACGCGCTGGAACCAGAGTACACCCTACAACAATCTCTGCCCCATGGACGGCAACGAGCGCAGCGTCACCGGTTGCGCAGCCACCTCCACTGCCCAGGTGATGAAGTACTACGAGTATCCCTCGCATGGAACGGGTTCCATCAGTTATACCACCGAAACGAAACATATTCCCGTGTCGTTCAACTTCGGCTCGACCACCTTCCAGTGGTCCAGAATGCTCGACACCTACACCAGTGGCAGCTATACCTCCTCGCAGGCGACGGCCGTGGCAACGCTGATGGCAGCCTGCGGCGCTGCTTTCAAGATGGACTATCAGTCCTCGTCGAGTGGCGCCTCGCCTTCGAACCAGCTGACGGGCTTGATTGACTATCTGGGCTACGATGCCGACATGGCCTTGCTCTTTCGCGAATTCGCCACGACCGAGCAATGGCACACGCTGATTCTTGACCAGCTCAACGCCAGGCATCCCGTCATCTTCTCTGGTCAGGCCGAGGATGGCGGACATAGCTTCATCCTCGACGGCTATATCAACGACGACCCCAACAATCCCTCTTACCACGTCAATTGGGGCTGGGGCGGCTACTATGACGACTATTTCAAGGTGAGCGCCCTCGATCCCGAAGGTCAGGGCATTGGTGGTTCCTCAGGCGGCTTCAATTCGGATCAGACCTTCCTGTTCGGCTGCTTCCCCGAGAACAATAAGGTCGATTGCGGCTGCTTCTTCCTGGGCGAGACAATCGGGGTTACTCCCATATCGGTCAAGCCCAAGACCGCAACCGAAATCGAGATCAAGATGGAGAACTTCTACAACTACTCGTACAAGACCTTCTCTGGCATTTTTCGTTTCTATCTGAAGAAGGGCACAAAAGAAACCTATATAGGCCAAACGACCGATACCGACGTGGTCGAGTTATTTCACGGATATTTGTCATATAAAGCAAGGGTCACCTTGCCGGCCACCCTCACCGAGGGCACGTACGAGGTAGTGGTCAAGGCCAAGCAGAGTAATTCGAGCATCGAGGAGCCCATCATTTGGTCGAGCGGCAATCCAACGCTTCTGGTCTCCAGTTCTGGAGGTACCGAATATGCAGCCGACCTACAGACCACGGCCTTCGAGCTGGTGTCCTGTTCCGGCCGGTACATCGAGGCCACGGCAGCCCAAGTTCTCAACATGGCCGAGCTCTCATTCGTAGGCACTGTCAAGCTTGCACTTGCCGATGCTGATGGCAAGCTGCTGACCACATTTGGCGACGGCTGGAGCATCGATGGCCTCGACCAGTACTACAACTTCCGCAATCCGCACAAGTTTACGGGCTATATCCCCGAGACATACTGCACCGATGGTCACTATCGTCTCTATGCAGCCGCCAACCAAACGGGCTATACTGGCTGGAGCTATCTGCGCGGGTATTCGATCGAGCATAGGTCCGATGGCGACTACATCTCCGATTACAATCGCGACTGCTACATCGACCTTTGGATTTCGGGTGGCGTCGTCCGAGGATCCAGTTTTGCAGTCACCACATCCAGCTCGGCGGGCGGTCGCGTCGAGGCATCGGCCGACTTTGTCGAGATGAACGGCGAGGTGACGTTCACCATCATTCCCGACGACGGCTACGTTCTTAGCAAGGCCAAGTTGAACGGAAAGGACGTGACCAGCCAGGTCGTCAATCTCCAATATACGGCCAAGAACGTCCAGGAAGACCTGCGCTTCGAAGCCACCTTCGCCCAGGCACCCGAGTATTACGCCAATCTGCAGCTGACCGGATTCAATGTGCTATCCCGCAGCGGACGCACGCTCAGTGTCGAACTTGTCCAGATAGCCAATTTCGCCGACGAGTCGTTCACGGGCGTCGTTTCGCTCGCGTTGGCCGACAACTACAACAACGTGCTTACCATCTTCGGCGAACGCACCCAGATTAACGATCTGGGCCGTTATCGTTATCTCACAAATCCGCGCACCATCACCTCCACCATTCCGCAGGAGGTCGGCAACGGGCATTACCGGCTGTGTGCCGTGGCCAAGCAGGATGGCAAGAGCGGCTGGAGCCTTGTCAAGCGCTTCGAGATGGAGGACAATACCATTACCGCCCGGTCCCTCGATTGCTATCAAGACATCTGGCTAGTGAACGGCGTACTCGGCATTGTGGAAGTTGTCTCCGACGACAACCAGAAAGCTGTGACGTATGACTTGTGGGGGCTCCAAGTTCACGATCTTGTTCCCGGCAATGTTTATATCCGCAATGGGAAGAAGTTCCGCTATAGTGGGGAATAGACAATCCCCGCTGAGTCTCATGTGAGCAATTTAAAAATTTAAAATTAAAAAATTAAAAAACTGCGAAGAGGCTGGCCGATATTCGGCTTGCCTCTTTTCGCAAATTAGTCAATAACAGTTTGTCGGCTCTCGCGATGCAATCTGTGATGGTGGGGAATATGTTGTCGGCCCGAACGATGCTTAC
>JAEEUA010000205.1 GCA_016286775.1 Bacteroidales bacterium | reverse complement strand
TTTTCCCCACATAGAACTTGAAAAGGTCATATGTGCCTGTCTTTCGAGCATCTCGAATCATTTCTTTCCTGAAACCGATTTCTGAACGGTAGATATGCTTGCCCTTCCCTAAAAAGTCGGCAATGGCAATATCTCTTCTCTGCCAAGCCCATGTGAATACCCTTACCAAAAGCGATGGAACTACAATGTAGCCAATAAAAAGCGACCAAGTGGGAATAAATCCTAAGTCTAAGCTCATAGCTTTAGGCAGGTAAAAAGCAAATAATAATGCAAGGGCTATGTTAATGCTATACAGCATGATGACACTGCCCGTAATAAAGGGCTTTCGACTACTGTGTATTTCAGTTACTAGTATAACTAGAAATAATAATAATGATAATAAGATAAATGTTTTCATAGTTTAATCTTTTTGAACTTTCATCTCCATAAAAAGGAGAATTATCATATAAAGAATATTTTTTCCAGAAGAAAAAGAATAAGAGGGACTTTTTTCAATGCAAATATCGATTAAAATCTCAAAAATAAATACAATGTCACAACTATTTCTTTTAAGAAAGCAAAAAAAACAAACATAAAATAAAAAAATGTTATCCATGATTATCAAATAAAGTTCTACATCTAAATAAATTTTATAAATATCCCAATTCAGCCATCATTCACCACTGAAATGAGGCAGAAGTCGAGAATAATTTGTATCTTTACGGCGCAATTTCATCAATTCGAAAACAAAATACCACGTGATGGCAACACACACAAACGTTTCTCTACAAACAATCATCCTTACTGCAATCTTCTGTATGGTTTTGACGTCTGTCGCAAAGGCTGATAGCAAATTAGCATGCTTTCCCCAAGTGGCTGAAAATGCAAAAGAAGGATGGTTTCCGCTATCCACGCCAAACCAGGCAACCCTCATCTACACCGATGCGAAAGACTTCCGTGTAGTTGACATTGCCACTCGAATGCTGGCCGACGATGTTGAACGGGTGACGGGCCTGAAGCCGGAATTGAAAACAGCCGAAAACTGGAAGTCCATTGGACCTACAGCTGCCGTAGTGGCAGGAACATTGGGCCAAAGCAAACTGATGGATGGGCTGGTTGCCAAGCAAGGGATTGACGTCACGTGTCTGCGAGGAAAGTGGGAAGCATTCATTGTGGTGACAGTCGTGCATCCCAAGTTCCATACTCCTCTTTTGCTGGTCATCGGCAGCGACCGACGCGGCACAGCTTTCGGACTGACCTCACTCTCCGAGGCTATTGGAGTCTCGCCATGGTACTGGTGGGCCGACGTCACACCTGCCTGCAAGAAGGCATTGTATGTCGAACCGGGTACATTCCATCAAGATGAGCCATCGGTGCAGTATCGCGGCATCTTCATCAACGACGAACGCTTCGGCGGTTGGGCACGCTGGGCCGAACAGACCTTCGACAAGGAGTCGGGGAAAGTGGGGCCTAAGACCTACGTGAAAGTCTTCGAACTACTGCTGCGACTGAAAGCCAACTATTTGTGGCCTGCGATGCATCCAGGTACACAGGCCTTCAATGCCAATCCCGAGAACGCACGTCTGGCCGATGACTACGCCATCGTGATGGGTTCGTCGCATTGCGAACAGATGCTGCGCAACAACGAAGGCGAATGGAAGGCCGTGGGCACCTATGGTGACTTCAACTACATCACCAACCGCCAGACGATGCAGGACTATTGGGAAGAGCGTGTCCGCACCAATGGGAAATACGAAAATACCTACACGCTCGGACTTCGCGGCATCCACGACTATCCGATGGAAGGAGCCAACTCCACTGCCGAGCGCGTCAAGCTGATGCAGCAGGCCATCGACGACCAGCGAGACATGCTGCGTCGCAACATCCACAAGCCTATCGAAGAGATTCCGCAAGTACTGTGCACCTATGAGGAAGTGCTCGACGCTTATCACAACGGGCTGCAAGTGCCCGATGACGTGACGTTGCTCTGGAGCGATGACAAGCATGGCTATTGCCGCAACCTTTGCAATCCTAATGAACAAAAGCGGAAAGGCGGAGCCGGCATCTATTACCATCTGTCCTATCACGGCGACCCGGCCAGCTGGATTTGGCTCAGTCCTCTCTCGCCTGCTTTCCTCAGTACCGAACTCACCAAGGCATACACCTTCGGTGCCCGAAAAATCTGGGTGTTCAATGTAGGAGACATCAAGCCTGCCGAGAAGGAAATATCATTTGTGATGGACCTTGCCTGGAACATCGACCGCTGGAAACCAATCAAAGCGCATCACTATATCAAGTATTGGGCCGAAAAGACCTTCGGACGGGACGTGGCACAGGAGATTGCCGACATCCAAGCCGCCTATTATCGCTTGCAGGCGGCCAGCAAGGATTCGCACGTCTGGTTCATCAACTATTCCGAACACCAGATTGAGCAACGTCTGGCTGGATGGCGTGCCTTGGCCGCACAAGCTGCCGACCTCTGTCGTCGCATCCCCGAGCCGCTCCAAGCCGCCTATTTCGAACTGGTCAGCTATCCCATCCGTGGTGCTGCGATGATCAACGAATACCAGCTTCTGGCTCGTCGCAGCATGGTGCGAGGCACTTCGGGCGACAGCATCGGCGCCCTGACAGATGCCAGCCGCGTGGAAGAGATGTTCTCCTCGCTCAACGATTGGACCAATTATTATAACAATACTTTGCTCGCAGGCAAGTGGGCAAACTTCTTCAACTGGCAGCCCTATCATTGGTTCCGCTCCGAGAAGATCGACCCGCCGTATTGCACGAAAGAGCTTTTTGAGCAGGCTCAACGCGGCCCCAAGCCCCGCTTCTTGTCTATAGATGATGCGCTATCGGCCGATGGAGCACTTATCGAGAGCCATACCGATGGCGAGATTCCCCTTTGGATCGAGGCACTTTCGCCCATCCGCAATTTCTCGAAAGAGCCTGCCGACAACGTTTTCTGCCGCGTCACTTCGGGTGCCGATTCCTTCGATGCCTCTGCCACGCCCATCAACAACGTTTGGCATGCGCCTGCTGTTGGACCGATGTGGAGTCGTGTTGGTACACTTCATTTGAAGAAGGGCGCCACCCACTTGAACATTTCTGACGTAAAAGCCGATGCTCGCATCGATCGAATCTTCATCGGTCTCTACCCTCCTTTCGTCAACGAGCCGCGTGTCCGTATTCCTGCATCACTCTACCAGGACAAGCAGGGCGACATCGTCAGAGTTCAGCAATTGGGCTATACCGACGGCGTTCTTGTCCAGCCTTTCGACACACCTTCCTATCCGCTCAGCGAAATCTCCACGGCTCCTTTTGTGGAATACGACTTGGACATCCAGCAAGATGACCGAGAAATAGAGATCCGCACCTTGCCGACGCTCCACGTCTATGAGGGACGCGATGCGCGCTATGCCATCCAACTCGGCGATAGCGAACCAGTTGTATACTCCATCCATGCCGGAGACTTCTCGGCGGAATGGCGCTGGAATGTGCTTCGCGGCTATGCTTCCCGTTCGATTCCCGTCACCCAAACCGGCCGTCAGCGTCTGCGCATTTACCTGCTTGATCCCGGTATCGTCCTTCAGGAAATACTGGTTCATTCCGAACAAAAATAGGTAACAAAACGAAATCAGCCAAATGACCTATCTTCAAAGTCATTTGGCTGATATTTTTTTGGGGCTGATATAATATCCCATCGGTCAGCGTCCATCTGAAGGAATTTCGCCATTGATGTATCTCTCGATTTTCTCAATAAGAAGTCGAGTTGGTTCAATTTTGGGAGCAATGTCTTGTTCAGAAGCATTATATGCGCAATTGTAGTCAGACTTTTCTCGCAGTCCCTGCAATCGAGAATAATGCTTACCTTCTTCTATGGAGAAAATACCAGTAGTAACATAATGCTGGCCGAATGCACCTACAGCGCCTCGATGTGAACCGACATTATATCCATCGTGAATAAGCAGAGCAGAGACTGCATGAAAAAGGGAATAATATAACCTATTAGCGACATTATCCCAATAACCTGCTTCCGACAACAATGGAATCTGGTTAAAAGTATTATGAGCTTTTTCTAATTGTAATCGAACTACTATTCTGCGTTCTTCATCATTCAAACTCATACCAATACAATTTTGTCATGTTCAACATTTTTGTGGAAGGGCAAGAATGAAATGGAATCCCATTCTTTCTTGGTGTACATTTGGGGAATGATAAGTTCGCCGATGTTCCAACCAAGCATCGTGAAAGGGAAAGACACATTGTCGTAATCACTGTCACTGAGTTCGGGTTTGTCGAGCAGTATTAGCAAATCCCAATCGCTACCTTTATGAGCATCGCCCCGAGCTCGAGAACCATAAAGCAGCAGAGTACTTCCCTTCGGCAGAGCAGTCTTGGCTACCTGCTGGATGCTATCAATTACTTGTTGCCTGTTCATAATGATGTCTTCTTTATTAACTTTATACCCTACTGGATCTCAGGAAAGATTAAATGTTCGGTGCAAATATAACACATTCGTGCGAATAATGCAAATTTTCGGGCAAAAATCGAATGGTCGATTTGCCAAATGTTTCGATAATCGGTCTTATTACAGACAAAACTGCAAAATTACAATAGAAAAAATAGGAAATTACGTTGTATTGCTTTATTTTTGCATATCTAATTAAAACCTCCATCCACACACAATGAAAGCTACCGCTCTATCAATCCCGTTACTGATGCTCTCTTGTCTCCTCCCCGCCTCCGCGCAGGAGATTCATTACACAGGCTCGACGCTGAGCAATCCCTATTTGCTCGATGGCGGATTGGCGCCTGCCATTGGCGTGCATAATATCCAGACGATGCGCACCTCGCGAAGCCGTGGCCTCGAAGCACCAATGGGCACAACTGTCTGCCCGGCGAAGGAAAACGTGCTCTACCCTGCCGAGGACTCAAAGGGCTGGACCTACAATCACCAGCCCATGCTGGCCTATTGGCAGGGCAGGTTCTGGATGCATTTCCTCAGCGACCCGTTGGGCGAACACATCCCTTCGAGCATCACCTGGATGCAAAGTTCCGTGGATGGCTACAACTGGACGGCTCCCGAAGTTCTTTTCCCCGAATACACCTTGCCTGCTGACATCCTCGACGGCACCCGCAAGGTCTATAATCCCGATGGCTCGCTCCACAAGGTGAGCACCATGGAGCAGTTCCCCAACATCTTCAAGCGCGAAGGACTCAAGGCTGTGATGCATCAGCGTGTGGGCTGGTATGTTTCGTCGGCCGAAACGGGTTCACGTCTGCTTGCTATCGGAAACTACGGAATCTGTCTGCACAAGAAGGATGACCCCAACGATGGCGACGGCATCGGCCGCGTGGTGCGCGAAGTGTTGCCCGACGGCACCCTGGGACCCGTGTATTTCTTCTACTATAACCACGGTTGGGACGCTTCGAACACCAACTTCCCCTTCTACACCAAGTCGAAGGACAAGAAATTCCGCAAGGCTGTCGAGGAGATTCTCTCTTCTCCACTTTACTGGATGCAGTTTGTCGAAGAGTGTGATCGCCAGGACCCGCACCTTCCCATTGACAAGGAATACAAGGCCTTCAACTATTACACGCTGCCCGATGGCAAGACCATCGTCTCGCTGTGGAAACACGCGCTCACCAGTCACTCGGAGGATGGCGGCTTGACTTGGGACACACTCGTCCACCGCGCGCCCGGCTTCGTCAATTCGAATGCCAAGATCTGGGGACAACGCCTCACCGATGGCATGTATGCCACCGTCTATAATCCTTCGGAATTCCGTTGGCCACTCGCCATCAGCCTTTCGGCCGACGGACTCGACTACCAGACGCTGAACCTCGTGCATGGCGACATCTCATCGATGCGCTATGGCGGAAACTACAAGTCGAACGGCCCGCAGTACGTGCGCGGCATCCTACCCGCTTTTGCAGGTCATCGTGCCAATGACGGCAAGACTTGGTTGAGCCATCCA
>JAEEUA010000204.1 GCA_016286775.1 Bacteroidales bacterium | reverse complement strand
CAGATGCTGGTTTCTTGCCGCATCGTCAAAGCTCTCGGTCAACAGGACACCATCGATGTGCGGACGAAAGAGGCCCATGCCCTCGGCCTTGAATATCTCAAGCAGTCGCTCGGCAGGCACGGCACGCATGGCCTTCAAGCTGTTGTAGCCGAACTTGTCCATGAATGCCTTGCCTGTTGCCTCGGCCTGCTTCTGTCCGTTTTCGAATTGACCGAAAGCAGCGATGCCACCACCACTCTGGATAATGGCATTCCTGATCAAACCTTTCGACAAGGGCGAGGAGACAAGGTTCTTGATGCTGGCAGCACCTGCACTCTGCCCCAGCACGGTGATGTTGTCGGGATCACCTCCAAACTGTGCGATATTGTCATGCACCCATTTCAAGGCAGCCACCTGGTCGTAGGTGCCGTAATTGCCCGAGGTCCCGTCGGGAGTCTCTGCCGACAATTCGGGATGGGCAAGGAATCCGAAGATGCCGAGGCGATAGTTGATGGTGACGAGTATCACGCCCCGCCTGGCCCAGGCATCGCCGTCCATCGTGATCTCATGACCATAGCCGTTGAAATAGGCTCCTCCATGTACCCAGAAGGCCACAGGCAACTTGCACTGCTCATTGCCTACTGCATCGGCGGGTGTCCAGACGTTAAGGTACAGGCAGTCCTCGCTCTGCACGGTATTCTCCTTCCAATAGAATTCGTTGCCATAGAAGGTGCCGACGGCATTGCCTGGCTGCCAGCAGATGTTGCTGAAGGTGTCGGCCACCCTCACGCCTTTCCACTTCACAACGGGCTGCGGACGTTTCCATCGGAGGTCACCTACAGGAGGTGCAGCATACGGAATGCCTCGAAAAACGGTCACATCACCTGCTGCAGAAGGCACGCCCTGTATCATACCTCCTTCAACGTTGACTGTGGGGCCTTGTCCCCAGGCAAGAGCCGACATCAGGCTCAATGCCAACCATGCGAATAGTGTCTTTTTCATAGGTCTTTCTTCGAATTTATAAAAAACTACAGTTGGCTGAATTAGAAATGTCTTCGCTGCAAAGTACGTAATTTTTCCTGATATATGCAAGAAATTCGTGGTAAATCTTGCCAATGTCCTTGGAAATATGCCTCGAAGCAGTACTGTCCCCCGGATTTTTGCGCTTAAAAATATCATAATTTGAGTACAAAGGCGAAAATTACTGCACCGCTCCAGCGCGGATAACACGGATGCTGGTCCGGACAAGGGCACACAGGAATCGCAGAAAGGACTGGGAACTCCGCTATTGAATCGAGAGACGAGGATATTTTCTCCAGAATAAAAACAGAGCATTCATTTATCATTTCAAGGAAGCAAAACGGGCATTTTTGTGCTATTTTCAGCGGAAAACATCAAAAACAACCCACTTTCCGCTGAGAATAGACACTTTTTTACTATATTTGCAGCGGAAACATATAATTCAGGCAAGCTATGATTATCGGACGAGAAAAAGAAAAACGGATATTGCAGGACCTCCTCTCTATTGAGGAGCCACAATTTTGTGCGGTGTATGGACGACGTCGTGTTGGCAAGACATATCTCATCAGGGAGTCATTCAATTACCAGTTCACCTTTCAGCATGCAGGCATAGCTAATGGTACCTTGCGCCAGCAATTGACAGCGTTTCGTAATTCATTGACAGCTGCAGGCATGAAGACAGCTATTCCAAAGACTTGGATTGATGCGTTCGAACTGCTCAAGCTGCTCATCAACCAAGCTCCAGCTGGGAAGAAGGTCATCTTCATCGACGAACTGCCCTGGATGGACACCCCCAAGTCAAACCTGATAGGTGTATTGGAGAGCTTCTGGAACGGATGGGCTACCGCAAGGCCGCAAAAGGATATCATCCTTATCGTATGCGGCAGTGCAACCTCCTGGATTACAAAGAAACTGCTGAAGAACAAGGGCGGACTGCGAGGTCGATTGACCAACAGGATAAAGCTTGCACCATTCACGCTCCGCGAATGCGAACAGTTTGCCTCCGCATCGAACCTTGTGCTCGGCCGAAAGGATATCCTTGAGCTCTTTATGGCACTTGGCGGTATCCCCTATTATTGGAGTTTTCTCAAGAAGGGGTTGAGTGTTGCTCAAAACATCGATCAATTGTTCTTCGATGAGACGGCCCCTCTAAAGGATGAATTCGAAGCCCTGTATCACATCCTGTTCAGAAGGCCTGCCAACTACATCAAGGTGATTGAGTCTCTCAACCGCACGAAAGCAGGCATGACGCGTGAAGAGATACTCAAGGCCAGCGGATTGTCCGATGGAGGCACGTTCTCCACCATTCTTGAAGAACTGGAGGAATGCGGTTTCATTCGACATTATACGGACATTGACACTGTTGAGTCGAACGCCATTTTCCAACTGATCGACAATTATACGCTCTTCTATTACCATTGCATCAAAAAGAACGCTTTCAGTGATGAGCATTATTGGACCAACACCTATCTTTCAGCTGAACATAACACATGGAAAGGACTTGCCTTCGAGCGTGTGTGCCTGCTTCACATTCCTCAGATAAAACACGCTCTTGGCATTTCAGGTGTTCGAACCAACGTTTGTTCATGGGTTGCGAAAGGAGATTCCAGCCATAGAGGTGCTCAGATAGACCTGCTATTGCAAAGAGCGGATGGTTTTACCGACATCTGCGAAATCAAACACACGAAAGACTCCTTTGTCATCGACAGCAGTTATGCAAAGATCCTCGAACACAAAAGGGAAATATTCGCTAAGCTATCGAAAGACAAACAGACACAGCATATCGTCATGATAACCGTGAGTGGTGTAGCGCATAACGAATACTGGAACATAATTCAAAATGAGATCACGGTAGACGACCTGTTTGTCTAAGTCACCCACCGATTCATGACTGGCGAATGCAGAGCATGGTGAGGTCGTCGCTCTGCTCGGTGTCGCCCACGAAGTTGGCCACAGCCTGCGTCATGCTTTCGATGAGCGCACGGGGCTCCTTCGAGGAGATTTGCATCACCTCAAGGATCCGTTTCTTGCCGAACATCTGGCCTTGGGCATTTTCTGCCTCGTCGAGTCCGTCGGTATAGAGGAAGAGCGTGCTGCCCTGAGCAATGTCGGTCTCCTGGCCCTTGAATTCCCAGTCGGGCATCGCACCTATGGGCAAATTGCTATAGACGGGAAGGGGTTGTCCATCGACAAGCGGAGCCTTATGTCCGGCATTGCAGTAGCGCAGATGTCCCGTGTTGAGGTCGAGCACACCTACGAAGAAGGTGACGAAGATCGTCATGTGCGTGTTGCGGGCCAGCTTATCGTTGATGCGACTGACGATACGCACGGGGTCCGACTCATTGTCTGTCAACAGACGGAAGGCTCCGCAGAAGGTCGTCATCACCAACGCGGCAGGCACACCCTTGCCCGCTACGTCGCCGATGCAGAAGTACAGGAGGTTGTCATGCAGGACGAAATCGTAGAGGTCGCCACCCACCTCCCTGGCGGGAGTCATCGAGGCATACATATCGAGGCCTTCACGATTGGGGAAGACACTGGGCACCATCGATTTCTGGAGGTTTCGGGCAAGGCTCAGCTCGCTTTCGATGGCCGACTTCTGTGCCGTCGTCGTCTTCAGTTCTTCCATATATAGGCTGAGCGACTGCTGCATGTTGCCAAAGGAATCGCGCAAGAGGCGTATCTCGTCGTCGTGCTTGATGTCGGGCAGCGGTGCATTGAAATTTCCTTGGGCCACCTCTTCTGCCGAACGGGCGAAGCTGTGCAGCGGGGATGTGACCTTCCTGATCTGCAGACGACAGAACAGGAAGATAGCTGCCAAACCGAAGAGCATGACTGCCAGGATGATGATGTTCAGCATGCGTCCGTTCTGCCTTATCACGCTCTCGGGGATCACCATCATGACGGTCCATTCTGCGTGTTTGACATTGCGATAGCCAATCCTCGATGGCACACCGTCGATGACGGCAGAAACCACCCCTCGCTTACGCCCGAAGGTAATGTTTGGCTCAAGCGAGTCCTTCAGCATGCGTTCCTTGTCGGGATGGATGATGTATCGACGATTGCGGTCGATGATGCAACTGTAGGGCTGCTGCTCCCGATGCTTCCCATATTTACTGTTGGCCTGCTGGACATTCTTCACCATATCGTTCCTCAATTCCTCGAGCGACAGGTCGGCACAGAGCACGGCCACAGGGCGTCCTTCATGGTTGTGGACGGGTATGGCGTGTGTGGTCAGCAGGCGCGGCGCTGCATTGGTCGGCAGCAGCGGATCCTCGAAGTAGGGATCAACCCAGTCGGCACTATCGCTTTCAATTCGTGCGACGTACCAATCGTCATCGTAGAAGTCGTTATAGACACTGTCAATGCGCATCACGCTTATCACGTCGGCCGAATCCCTTGTGGCGAAGGGCACGAAGCAGTGGCCTTTTTCGGGATAATAGTCGGGTTCGAACAACAGTCCGCAGCTGACGATGCCAGGATTCAGTCTGACGACACGCTCCAGATGGTCGAACAGCAGGTCAGGATCATCGATGTCGCGCTCTATCTCGTGCACGCTGTTGATGTTTGCCACATACACATCCGACAGTTTGCGCTGTATCTCCCTGTACTCCCTCATCACCACAATCTGAAAGCGCTGCATGGCTTCGTCTTCCATGTACTTTCCAACAGTGAAATACACCACACTGGCAATGACAGCCATCGTTGCCAGTACCACCATCATGATGCGCAGCGTGAGTCGTTTGGAAATGGTTCTCATTTTAGTGATCGGATGAAATTGATGTTGGATTTTTGCTGCAAATATAAGTTATTTTTTTTATCATTCAAACTTTTTGAAGAAAAAAAAGATAGAACAAGAGAAAAAACGTTGACCCCACCCCGAATACACTCTCCGCTGTCGTAGAAACACAAGAAAAGCGGGCCTTGCGGATCGCTTTTCTTGAAGAGTTTTTCATCATCCTTTTGAAATCCATCTTTCGTCTTATAATAAAAAATATTTATGTCGAAAAAATTTGGAAGATCCCGCAAAACTTCTTACCTTTGCACCGTCAACCAACCAATCTGCAGCGATGAAGCGAACACTAATCTGGATAGGCGCCCTCGTGGTGGGTGCCGTGTTAGGACTGTTGGGCATCAACTGGCTCAACGAAGTGATGAACGTAGTGGCAACCATCTATACCCGTCTGTTCCAGCTGCTGGCAGTACCCACCATCGTGCTGGCAGTGATCACCACCTTTGCCACCTTCGGCTCGAAAGGCTCAGGACGCATCTTCGGCCGAACCATCACCTATACCCTACTCACCACCTTCGCAGCTGCCATCGTCGGAGCCTTGCTCTATCTCATCATTGCCCCTTCCAACCTTCCGACCCTTCCCGAACTCACGGGCGAAGCGTCTGGTGCCATCCCCCAACAGGGCGAGGCTGCAGGCTTCTCCTATCTCTCCCACCTCATCAGCATCATCCCTAACAACATCCTGCGCCCCATCCTCGAAGGCAACGTGCTCTCGCTGCTCCTGCTCGCCTTTGTCGTCGGCATCGGACTGTCGAAACTCCCGGATAGCGAAAACAAGTCGGTGGTGGTCAAAGGCCTGCTGGGACTCCAGGAACTGCTCTTCCTGCTCATCCGCTGGCTCATCTGGACCCTTCCCCTCGGCATCGTCGCCTTCTCCGCACAGTTGCTGGCGCAGGTAAGTGCAGGCGTCATCTCCGACAGCATCGGCAAATATGTCCTAGTGATTCTGGGAGGCAATTTCCTTCAGTTCTTCGTGGTGCTCCCACTGTTCCTGTTGGCCAAGGGACTCAATCCCATCCATGTGCTCGGTCGTATGATGCCCGCTGTGCTGATGGCGCTCTTCACCAAGAGCAGTGCCGCTACCCTACCTGTCACGATGGAATCGGCAGAGCAGCGCCTCGGCATCCGCAAGAATGTCGCCCGCTTCGTGCTGCCCATTTGCACCACCATCAATATGAACGGATGCGCAGCCTTCATCCTCGTTACCTC
>JAEEUA010000203.1 GCA_016286775.1 Bacteroidales bacterium | reverse complement strand
GATGGAGCCACCCTTCTGACGAAGCATGATGGGACAGCAGGCATGGATAAAGTTGAAAGCGGACTTGAGATTGACGTTGATGACGGCATCCCACTGGGCTTCCGACATACGGAGCATGAGCCCGTCTTTGGTGATGCCAGCATTGTTGACAAGAATATCAATGCGGCCAAAGTCTTCCTTAATTTTGGCAACAACAGCCTCAGTCTCTGCAAAGTCGGCTGCATTCGACGCATAGCCGATGCACTTGACGCCATGAGCTGCAATCTCTTCGGCAGCACGATGGATGTTGGCAAGATGCTCTTCGTTGAGAGCAAGGTCGGTGAATGCAATGTCGGCACCTTCGGTGGCGAACTTGTGTGCAATGGCGTTGCCAATGCCACGGGCAGCACCCGTGATGAGTGCTACTTTTCCTTCAAGAAGTTTCATATTCTATATTTAATTTAATAATGTGTATAGGAACGAGCATGGGTCCGGACGATGCCGTAAAAGATCATCTTGAAGATGCACTCGCGGAGCCTTGCCGTAGGCACACCCAAGGCTGTGAATTGACCTCGTATGTTGGGCAAATCCAACCCGCGCAAGGCATAATGGATCGTAACAGCAACGACCGAAGCATTGTCAATGTCAAAAGTCCCTTCCTCAATGCCCTGCTGCAGAATGCTCCGCAAAATGCTCAGTTCCCGTACATCGAGACGGCGCCGGGCATGCTCAAGCTGAATGACATCGCGGAAGAATTCTGCCTTCAGCGAGCCATTGCGTATCACGGTGTTACGGACCTGATCAAGACGACAGAGTATGTATCGCTTCAGTTTCTCGTCGGCAGGAATCTCGAGAGGCGGAATCTCTTCGATGGCTTCAATGATGTGGCTCATCTCGCTATCGACAACCGAAAGGAAGATCTCAGACTTTGACTTGAAATACGTATAAAGTGTGCGTCTTCCCTTCCCCGACTTGGCGGCGATTTCGTTCATCGTCGTATTGTCGAAGCCCTTCGTGGCAAACAGTTGGCGAGCCACCTCGATAAGTTCGGATCTTGTATTTACACTCATAGATTCTTTGAAGAGCGGAATTGCTCACTTTCTTTATTTGTGTGCAAAATTACATATTATATTCATACGTTCGCCAAATCGTTGTTTTTTTTTCCAAATTCATTTGATTTTTATGCTCGAAAACATAAAATTGACAAATATAGTGTAAAATTTCGCACTATTTTGTCAAAAAATTTGGATAGTTCAATTCTTTCCTTTATATTTGCAACGAAATATAGTTTCTTGTGAGCATTTCTGCTATTTTGTATAAACAAAATCACACCCGATAATCTAATCTATATGAGCTATCTGAAGTTTGACAAGACTCTGCTAACTAACCTTGAGCAATCTCTTGACATCGAGTATCTCCGCACGAACAAAAGTGGAGCATACTCAAGTACTTCGGTAACCGGATGCAATACCCGCAAGTACCATGGTCTGCTGGTTATTCCCGTTCCGGAGATGGATGATGACAACCATGTATTGCTTTCATCCCTTGATGAGACTGTCATACAGCATGGTGCAGAGTTCAATCTCGGTATCCACAAGTATGAGGGCGACACCTTTGCGCCCCGTGGACACAAGTACATCCGTGAGTTTAATTGTGAAACCATTTCCACCGACACCTATCGTGTGGGTGGCGTCATCCTGACCCGCGAAAGCCTTCTGGTTCTTCACGAGCCTCGTGTCATCATCCGTTACACGCTGGTTGATGCCCACAGCGAGACCACATTGAGGTTGCGGCCACAGCTCGCATTCCGCAATGTGAATGAGCTCACTCAACGCAACAATCAGGTGAATTTCAACTACGAGGTGGTGGAGAATGGTATCGGCTCCTGCCTCTACCCAGGCTACCCCACGCTTTACATGCAGCTTTCGAAAGAAAACCAGTGGCACAGTCATCCCGACTGGAACATCGGCGTAGAATATCCGCGCGAACAGGTGCGCGGTTATGGCTACAAGGAAGACCTCTTCATGCCAGGTTATTTCGAATTCTCAATCAAGAAGGGCGAAAGTGTCGTATTCTCAGGCGGCATCACCCCCATCAAGCCAAATGGCCTGAAGGCTCTCTTCACACGCGAATTTAAGCTTCGCACCACACGCGACAGCTTCTTCAATTGCCTCAAGATCTCGGCCACCAGCAACATCATCGAACGCGATGGCAAGGACTACATCATCGCCGGCTATCCCTGGTTCAAGGTGCGTGCACGCGACCAGTTCATCGCCGTTCCCGGCTCCACCCTCGTCATCGGCGACGAGGCAGAATACCACAAGATCATGGCAAGTGGCATCGAGGCGCTGCGTAACTTCATGCAGAACAACGAAGGCGACAAGACTATCCACGAGATCAACTTCCCCGACATTCCTCTTTGGGCCGTTTGGGCTGTTCAGCAATATGCAGTTCGTGCAGGCTTCGAGAAGGCCGCCAAGAAGTATGGCGACTTTGTTGAGGAAGTGCTCGACTACATCATCGACGGCAATTCCGAGCTGGAGGTACGCGAGAATGGACTTGTCTATGTCAATGCCGACGGACAGGCCATCACCTGGATGAATGCTACCGAATTCGGCCATCCTATCACCTATCGCACCGGCTATATCGTAGAGTTCAATGCCCTTTGGTACAATGCGCTCAAGCTGGGTATCGAATTCCTGAAGCTGGATGCCGAAAAGAATGTCGAGAAGCTGGATGCGCTCGATCTGCTGGCCGAGAAGTATGAGGCCAACTTCAAGCGCCTGTTCACCACACCGACAGGATATCTGTACGACTACATCACCGATGACTTCAGTTGCGCAGACGTTCGCCCGAACCAGCTCTTTGCCATCGGCCTGCCTTACACACCATTCTCCAAACCCGAGCGCAAGGCTGTCCTCGACATGGTGACCAAAGAGCTGCTGACGCCCAAGGGTATCCGCTCCCTGACACCGACTGCCGGCCTTTATCGTCCCAACTACTGGGGCAACGTAAGCCAGCGCAATGCCGCTTACCACAATGGTGCCTGCTGGCCATGGCTCCTCGGCATCTATGCCGAAGCCTATCTCTCAGTATTCACCAATTCTGGTGTTGCCTTTATCACACGTCGTCTGTGGGCTTACGAAGAGGAGATGAGCCGCCACTGCATCGGCACCGTTTCGGAAGTATATGATGGCAATCCGCCATTCCGTGGCCACGGAGCACAGTCACTCTCGATCAACCAGGCCGAGATTCTGCGTGCCATGGATTTCCTGAACCGTTACGTTGCAAAATCACAGAAGAAAAACAATAAATAAAATCCAGAATAAAACATGAAAGCATTAATGTTTGGCTGGGAATGGCCTCCTCATATCCTCGGTGGTCTCGGACCCGCTTCGTTCGGCATCGTGCGTGGCGTTGTCAACACTGGAGAATGTGATGTCACCTTTGTCCTGCCAAAGCCACAAGGCGACGAAATCAAAGACTTCGTACACATCATTGGCGCATCCAACACGCCAGTGGTATGGAAGGACGTCGATTGGGACTACGTACAGAAGCGTCAGGGTCATGTGATGGATCCACAGGAATACTATGACCTCCGCAACTGCATCTACGCTGACTTCAGCAATCTCTACACCAACGATCTCGGCTGCATCGAGTTCTCGGGCAAATATCCCAAGAACCTGCTCGAAGAAATCAACAACTATTCCATCGTAGCCGGTGTCATCGCCCGCAAGGAACTGCAGCATGGCGGTTTCGACGTAATCCATGCACACGACTGGCTTACCTATCCTGCAGGCATCCATGCCAAGCAGGTGACTGGCAAGCCCCTTGTCATCCATGTTCACGCTACGCAGTTCGACCGCACCCGCGGTATGTGCGATGCCAATGACCCGACCTTCAAAATCGAGCTCGACGGCATGAACAATGCCGACCAGATCCAGTGTGTATCCGAATTGACTCGTCAGACCGTCATTAACCACTATCATCAGGATCCCGCCAAGTGCATCGCTATGCACAATGCCGTAGAACCCATGTCGCAGGAAGTGCTCGACATGGAGGCCAAGCGCGGTACAGACGAAAAGGTCATCACCTTCCTGGGACGTATCACGGCACAGAAGGGCTGCGAGTACTTCGTCGAAGCCGCTTCGCGCTGCCTCCAGAAGGCGCCCAATGCCCGCGTAGTCATGGCTGGCAACGGCGACCTCATGGAACAGATGATCCATCTGGTTGCCCAGAAGGGCCTCGCCGACCGCTTCCACTTCACCGGCTTCCTGCGCGGCAAGCAGGTCTATGAGATGTTCAAGGTCAGCGATGTCTATGTGATGCCATCGGTATCCGAGCCCTTCGGCATTTCTCCACTCGAAGCCATGCAGTGCGGCGTTCCTTCAATCATTTCGAAACAGTCCGGCTGCGGCGAAATCCTCGACTACTGCTTCAAGTGTGACTATTGGGACATCGATGCGATGGCCGATGCCATGTACGCCCTCATCACCTATCCCGAACTCCACAAGTTCATGCAAGAGAAGGGTCGCAACGAGGTCAACCAGATCACCTGGGAAAAGGTCGGCCGCCGTGTTGTTGACGCTTACAAGAGATTATTAGGCTGGTCCTAAACAGCGACCAGGAATTAAATATTTTAATCTTTAATTTTTAAAGTTACTTATGAAAACCGTATGTTTGCTGTTTGAGATACATCAGCCTTTCCGTCTGAAGAAATATCGCTTCTACGATATCGGTGCAGACCACTACTACTATGATGACTATGCCAACGACGAGATTCTGAAGCGCCTGGCATATCAGAGTTATATCCCCGCTGCCAAGATGCTGCTGGAGATGATTGAGGCATCTGAAAAGAAGTTCAAGGTGGCTCTCTCGATTTCAGGTGTCGCCATGGAGCAGTTCGAGATGTATTGCCCCGAGTTCCTCGACTGTGTTCGCGAACTGGTTTCGACCGGTTGCTGCGAGCTCTGCTGCGAGACCTACTCCCACTCACTTTCTTCTCTTGTCGATCCCGAGGACTTCAAGTATCAGGTTGACCTCCAGAAGAAGATCATCTTCGACACCTTCCAGTATGACTCCAAGACCTTCGTCAACACAGGCTTCATCTACAACGACGAAATCGGCGCCGAGGTGGCTGCAATGGGCTTCAAGGGCATCGTTACCGAGGGCACACGTCACGTCCTGGGCTGGAAGTCGCCCAACTATGTTTACTCCACCGCTGCCAAGCAGGATGTGGGCCTGATGTTCCGCAACACGAAATTGTCGGAGGATATCTGCCTCAACTTCCAATATGGTCTTGACGCCGGCCAGTACATGAGCTGGATTGCCGAATCTCCTGCCGAGGAAAAGGTTTATCTCATCGCCATGAACTTCGACGTTGTCGGAGGCATGAATCCTGAGTCGAGCGGCATCTTCAACTTCTTCAAAGCACTTCCATACTTTGCCGAGCAGAAGGATATCCGCTTCGCCACACCCGCTGAATGCTGGGAGAACATTCCACCTATCGCTGTTGCCAACGTGGGTCACCCCATCTCCTGGGATGGCTACGACAAGGACGTCAGCGCCTGGATGGGCAACGACCTGCAGAACGAGGCCATTCGTGCCATCTACTCCATTTCCGAGCGTCTGCACATGTCCAACAACGAGGTGCTCCGTCAGGACTTCGCCTACCTGCTCTCTGCCGACCACTTCAAGTTCATGTCAACCAAGATGGGTGCCTACGTTCCATTCTCTCCATATGACTCGAGCTTCGATGCGTTCACCAACTATATGAACATCGTAAGCGACATGGAAATCCGCCTGAAGCAGGAATTCCCCGAGGAGGTAGAGAACGAGGAGCTCAACCCACTGCTGAAGCAGATCAACGAACAGGGCAAGGAGATTGAAAAACTCCAGGCCAAGCTCGAGAAGGCAGAAAAGAAACTTAGCGACATGAAGGCCGCCGCCAAGAAGCCTGCTGCCAAGAAGCCTGCCTCCAAGAAGACAGAGAAATAATTTTCTGACTTTGGTTATCATCTATTAATTGCCGAATGGGATAC
>JAEEUA010000202.1 GCA_016286775.1 Bacteroidales bacterium | reverse complement strand
CATTGCCCGTCTGTCCGACCAGACGATGGTGACTATCGTCCCCTTCCAGGGCACCGTTTACGACAAGTCCGTAATCCACGAGCTCAAGAAGGAGTTCGACTGGTCGAAGTTCAAGAAGGAGGTATATAAGTACCCCGAGACGCTTACCGGCACCAACATCTGCCAGGCCTGGGACCGTGCCCTCAACTACATCGACCCCAACAAGGACAACTACATCTACCTTCTGACCGATGGCAAGGACAACAAGAATCCCAGTCCCGACGGCACTGAGAACGTTTGCAAGCGCATCCGCCAATGGTGCGAACGTGCAGGCAATTCGCAAGGCTACTACGTGGCCCTTTCGGACGAAGCCATCGACGACCGCATCCGTTCGGCTGTCGAACAATGTCCCAGATTCAAGGCCGTCAATGGCATCCAGAACCCGTTCGGAAGCTTCGGAAAGACCGAAATGAACTACAATACGCTCGACCCGCGCGATGCCGTCCTGCCCTTCTCGGCCGAAGGTATATTCAAGGCTGTAGCCCATTCCTCCGACCCGTCGATTGATGCAATTCTTGTCGGTGGGGAAATCCGGAATGGCCGTGCCACCTTCCATTTCACTCCCAAGTCCGACATTGCCCAAATGCCAGAAACCTTCACCGTGCCCATCCGGGTGACCAGCGAGCAGATTGACATCCTCAATCCCGAGCTTACCCTGTCTGTCAAAAATATTCCCGAGCGTTCGCTACAACTTCCCACCGAAGAAATTGACTTCGGCAAGGCAGACTGGTACGACAGCTTCTGGTGGAGTGACGCCAAGGCACAGGACACCCTTACAATCGACCTCAATCCAAAGTTCAACGAATCGGCCAGCAAGATGGGAGCCCAAGTTCGGCTGCAGTTCTCCGAAACCACGACTGACAAGGACAAGCCTTTGGGTCAGCAATGCCAGCTGCTCTTCAATGGTGAGCCATCCGACGGCAACCTCGACATCGATCCGGGCAAGCCTGCCGTCTTGAGCATCATCCCCAACACCGACGGTCATGAAGGCAAGCATTATTATCAGATTTTCGCCCTCGGCGACTCGCGTCGCAACCTTGAGAACATCAACGGCGAAACAGTTTCGGACTACCTGCTCACCCTGCGCTCGAGCTATGACATCGACATGAATCCGCTCAAGTGGGCCGTCATCCTCATCGCCATCATCCTTCTGTCGCTCCTCATCCTCTGGTTCCTCATCCTACGTCCGCTGATCTATCCAACCATCCGACTCAGCAGCATCCAGATGGAGTGCCAGCCCATCTACAAGACGCCGCGCATCAAGGGCTGTCGCCGTGTGGTATTCACCAATCGACGCCAGCAGCAGGGATTGTTAAGCCGCATCTTCACAGGCGAGGTGAAGTACATCACCGAAGAATTCTGGGACAAGGAATGGTCGCTCGTCCCTGGCTCCAAGAAGACACGTGTCCGTGCACTCGGCACTTCTGGCTACACGATGAATCCCCCCGGCAACACCATCGAGGCTCTGACGCCCATCGAGATGAAGAGTCTTGCCACAGGCAAAAAGATCAAGATTACCCTCAAGAAATAAACCTTCGTTTCGCTATTTGCCAAACGACATATTTACAAATGACACTTTAAAATATAATATATACAATCTCAATCAGACATACTATGGCAACTAAAATCAAACGCAGCCTTTACATTGGCTTAGGAGGAACCGGCATGAATGCATTGCTCAATGCCAAGAAACTGTTTATCGAAACCTACGGCGAACTGCCACCCATGATCGGCTTCCTGGGTGTCGATACCGACGGTGGAGCATTCACGAAAGAAATCGATTCGAAGATGGGCAAGGTACGCCTGGAACCCTACGAGCAGGTTTCCCTGCAGGTTCAGGATCCACGTTCGTTCTACGAAGTGAACCGCAACCATTTCAGCTGGCTTTCCGAAAAGAACATCTTTGCACTCCAGTCCATGATGCTCGGTGCCGGACAAGTGCGTTCCAATGGACGTTTTGCCATCGCTTACAACTACCAGAAGATGCAGACACAGGTCAAGAACGTCCTCGACCGCATCGCCGATGCACAAATCTCCAACAATCCGCGCTACGAGCTCGCAGCCAGCAATGTCGAGATACACATGATCTTCTCGGTATGCGGTGGCACAGGCTGCGGCACGTTCATCGATGCTGCCTATATGTTGCGCGGCCTGGCACCTAACCGCAAGCTGACAGGTTATGCCGTATTGCCCGACGTCTTCGAGAGCATGGGCAACGGCAATGCCTCCATGGCTCGCGTAAAGCCCAATGCCTACGGTGCCATCCTCGACCTCGACTGGCTCATGCACCTCCAGATGGACAGCAAGCCCGTGACGTTCGACTACATCTCGATGCCCGTTCTCGAGACCAACCAGAACCCCTTCGATACCGTCTATTTCATCGACAACCGCAACTCCAATGGCGACATCTACAACCACGTCGATCAGCTCACCGACATGATCAGCCTCGCGCTGGTCACCTCGGCTGGCGAACTGTCGAGCGCATCGGCATCGGTCAGCGACAATGTGCAGAAGATGATAGCTGCCGGTACGATGGACGTCGAGGGCAAGCGTGCCTGGTGTGCCGGTATGGGTGTCTGCGAGATTCTGTTCAAGGGGTCCGAACTCCGTTCACTCTACTCCTACAAGGCCGTCAAGCGCCTCATCGAACGTCTGTTCAACTCGTGTGCCGACAGCGATTCAATCGTCAATGGCTGGATTGATTCCGACACGGTCAAGATTCGCGAGAATGGCGGTAACGAACACGACGACGTGATTGACTTCCTGCTCGACATCAACCCGCCCTTCCAGCTCTCCGAGATTGACAACAAGGACAACGCCGACCCCGAAGTGCAGGACTATCTCAATGGCTCGGGCATGAAGGGACAGGAGCTCATCGACGGCAAGCTCCGCCAGCTCAAGGACCGCGTCTTCGAGGAACTCCGCAAGCTCCTGGTCAAGACCATCAACCAGGAGTGTGGCATCGGTGCAGCCGAAGCCGTGGTGCTCGGCATCCAGTCGCAGGTCAACATCTTCTTCGAGGAGATGAACAAGGAATACACGGAACTCAACGACCAGCAGCCTGCGCTCAAGTCGGCCCTCGATAACGCTATCCAGGACCTCAAGGACTACAGCGCCAAGTTCTTCAAGACCAAGTCCCGCCAGCAGGAATATGCCGACGACGTTCTGAGCTGTACGGCCAACCTCGCCCGCAACAAGCGCGACCTTCTGCGCCACTCGTTCGCCATCTCGTTCTTCACCAGCCTGCAGAACGAACTGGTTGACCAGTACACCAAGATCCAGAACATCAAGCGCCTGCTTTCCAATGTCAGCGACGAATGCACCAACGCCATCTCGCGCATCGTCAATCAGGTCAACCGCGAGACACAGATCTTCCAGATCGACCTCGCCAAGGAATTTGTAGCCGACGTGACGGTCTCCGACAACGATCTGCTCATCACCGACCTGCTCAAGGAGTTCGAGGGCGACAAGCTCTATGGCCTCGACACCATGCGCAGCGAAGACGTGCTCCACAAGCTCACCGACTTTGCTTCCCGTCTGAAGGCTGCTTCCGTCTGGGAAGGCATGACCATCGACAACGTGCTCGACAAGATGAGCCCCGAGAGCTTCGAATACGTCGTGCGCACGGCCATCAACAAGTCCAAGCCGCTCATCCAGTACGACGACCGCGGACACCGCCCGATGGTGGCTCCTACCGACTCCTACTACATCGGCGTGCCCGACAAGCTCAACTCGCGTCTCTTCAAGGACAACTACTTCAAGAAGAAGATCGAGAACCCCGTTGCCACCGTCGATTTTGCTAACCTCGGCACCAACGACCGCGTAATTATCTATCGTCAGTTCGGCGTATTCCCCGCCTTCCACATCGCCACGTTGCAGAGCTACAAGCCGAAATACGACCGTTCGACCGTCAGTTGCCACCTCGACCAGAACTTCCTCAACCGCATGCTGCGCGAAGACTACCGCATCGAACCTACCCCGAAGGTCGATGATTCGCTGGGTCTCTGGATCCAGGGCCTCATCTTCGGCCTCATCAAGAACGAAGACGGCCATTACCAGTACCAGAACACCGAGGAGGGCGACCCGCTCTTCGACTATTGGGTGGAGCTTAGCGAGTACCGCGACGAGGCCTTCCAGGAGTTCAAGCGCCATATCGAAACAGTGCACGACGAATACGAGGCCGTCATCGATGGAATCGGCAAGAAGAACGGCAGCGAATACATGGACAAGCTCCTGCAGGATGTCAAGGAGAACTACTACGAAAAGTATTCCCAGATCAACCTGGACAAGAAGCAGATTACGGCCAAGGGCTTTGAAACCATCCGCCAGTTAATCACCGAAGAAATCAGTTTTGTCAAAAAGGAACTCTGATGAACAGCAAAATGCGACATACGGCACATCTGCTTGTCGGAAGGGAGCTCACCGAGGCGGCTCCCTTCCTGAAGCAGTACACCCTGATGTACGGTGCCGGTGACGCCTGCGACTACTTGCAGATCTTCTCGTGCGACAAGGACAGCGAGGGAGGCTTCCGGATTCAGGACTATGTCCAGAAGCCCATCCAGGAGGAGACCACCTTCTCCTCGGGCATCAGCTACCGCTACCACGTGGAATCCGGCCAAAGCCAGACGCTTGCCAACGCCGCACAGCTGCAACGATACTTCGTCGAACTCTTCAATCGCACCGTCACCATCGACAACCCAGGCGAGACCGGAAAGCTCAACCTCTGCCTCTACCTGCCGCTCTATGACGAGAGCTGCTGGAGCATGGCTCTTCAGCTCATCGCTGCCATCCGCAAGTCGGGCAAACCCTATCTTATCGACGTGATGGGGCTGCCTGGCGTTCTGGCTCCGCTCCTCGTCACCGACGAGGCTGCCAAGGCTCAGATTCCCGACCAGATGGAGCACTACAATGACATCTGTCGCAAGGTGGCACGCGAAGTCATCGCCCATGCCGAGGTTCATCGCCTGCTGCTCTTCGAGGACTCCAATACGCAGGGACTCGCCCTTAACCTCGACCGCGAGGGACTATTGCGCATCTTAGGAGAGTTTGCCCTGCTTGCCGTCGAACATTATCCGGCCATCTTCCCCGCCAATCAGTTCGGGCAGGAGATTGATGTGACCACCTTCGGTATCTCGATGCTCGCTTTCGACAAGATCTACTTTGTCGATTACCTGCTCCACAATGCCTATCTCGAGATTCTGGGCCGCGAACGCGTCGATGAAACGAAGGTCAACGTCAACGAAGCCTCCGACACGGCCCTGCGTCTGCTCAGCCGGCACATCGGTCTCTACAAGGAATTCGAGCACGACCGCGTGGATCCCAAGATTGCCGAGGCCAATGCCCGTGGTGCCCTTTCGCTCAGTGAGACACAGCAACTCGAAAAGGAACTTCAGCAACGCATCGATGCAGCCATCATCGACATGCAGTCGTTCATCGGCGACGAGCGCCTTTCCCTCCCCCACAAGCAGGCCATCATGGCACAGCTGCTCGGCGAGGACGATGCCCTTCTGCAAGGTATCCAGTACCACAAGGAGCAACCCACCCTCGACGATTGCGATGCCGAGACCATCAATCTCTTCATCGCCGAGGACAACAAGCAGGTCCGCATCGAGGAAGCCACAGCCGACCAGCCTCGTCGCGTGCATCGCGGCGTGCTGACCACCCCGACCGACAGCAACGAGCACGTCTATCTCCCCCTCGACGAGATGAAGTTGCTTCGTGCTCAGATTCGCCAACGCACCGCCTTCATCCGCAAGAAGCAGGAGGAGCTCGACCAGATCAAGGTGCAGGTCAAGACTGTCGAAGACTCGCAGAAGCGACTCTCCGACGGGGGATTCAACTTCGAAGGGCAGATCTTCCGCCTCATGCCAACCGACAACGAGGTGCATCTCTTCGAGGAGACGTATGTCCACAAGCAGACCAACGAGCGAAGCGTCGATCTGCGTTCCGACTTCACCACGCCCAAGAACCAGGGAGAACTGGGCACCTGCACAGCTTTCGCCATGGTTTCCATCTTCGAATACATCATGAAGAAGGCCAACCCCTCCAAC